>NZ_JBHYDW010000031.1:0-34847 GCF_051860475.1 Elioraea sp.
CGGCGGCGCAGGGAGGGGGATGCGCCGTGCCGCCTCAGCGTGCAGCAGCTCGCGCACCTCGGTGATCTCCTCCACCTCCGCGGGCGTGAAAGAGCGAACTTGCGCGCCGCGGTTGCGGTGATGCACCGCCAGTCCCTCGCGGGCGAGGGTCTGCAAGGCCGCGCGCACGGCGTGGCGGGTCGCGCCGAACCGGGCGACAAGGTCGTCCTCCACCAGCCGCTCGCGCGGCAGCAGCCGCCCGAACAGGATGTCCTCGGTGATCCGCCCGACCAGCCCCGAGGCGGGCTCGGCCGGACGTCGCGGCTTCGTCATGAGGCCAGCCTAGCGCAGCGCCGGTCCGGCTCCCAAGGCGCAGATTCCAGCGCTTCTCAAGACCTCCGCAAGGTCCTCTCCAAGTCTCGCGGCCGAGCCGCGACTAGGGTCAGCGCCACGTTCCGACGCCGCACCGGCTGCCCAGCCGATGCGCCCGGCGGGGCGGACATCCAACCGAAACCCGCCGGCCGCAGAGACGCTGCGCCGGGCCGCAAGGAGACCGACACCCATGAACGCAACGACCCAGGCCGCCGAGGCGCCCGCCAAGAAGACCCCCGTGCCGATGAACGGCGTCAACACCCCCGCGCTCTTCGCGACGATCGGTGTGGTCGCAGACCAGCCGGCGCTTGCGAAGTTCCAGTTCCGTGCCAACGGCAAGTGGCTGAACGGCACGCACATGCAGACCACGATGAACGGCTTCTCCGGTGCCGGCGGCGAGCACGAGCGTCCGAAGGCGCATGTCGCGGACGCGGACCACCCGGCGGTGCTGGTGGGCGAGGACCACGGGCCCACCCCGGTCGAGTGGCTGCTGCACGGCATTGCCGCATGCCTCACCGCCGGGATCGCCAACATCGCCGCGGCCCGCGGCGTGAAGCTCGCCTCGGTCGAGTCCTCGGTGGAAGGCGACATCGACCTTCGCGGCATCCTCGGGCTGTCCAACGAGGTGCGCAACGGGTTCAGCGGCATCCGCGTGAACTTCAAGATCGCGGGCGACGCCTCCCCGGAGAAGCTCGCCGAGATCGTCGCGCAGTCGAAGGCGCGCTCGGCCGTGTTCGACGTGCTGACCAACGGCACCCCGGTCGCTATCTCGGTCGAGGCCTGACGACGCGGGCCGGCGGCTCCGGCCGCCGGCCTCCTTCGGTTCCGGGAGGACACGATGCGCCAGACAGACGTGATCGTCATCGGCGGCGGCCAGGCCGGGTTGGCGATGAGCCATCACCTGAGCGCAGGCGGCATCGACCACGCCGTGCTGGAGCGCGCACGTGTCGGCGAACGCTGGCGCAGCGCCTGGGACTCGCTCCGGCTGCTGACGCCGACGCGGCTGAACGCGCTCCCGGGTGCACCCGATCCGGGCAGCGACCCGGACGGGTTCGTGACGACCGCCGAGCTGATCGGTCATCTCGAGGCCTACGCCCGCGCGATCGGCGCCCCGGTCGAGACCGGGATCGAGGTGCGGCGTGTCGAGCGCATCGGTGGGCGCTTCCGGATCACGACCGATAGCGGCGCGTGGAGCGCGCGCGCCGTGGTGGTCGCGACCGGTCACTGCGACCAGCCCTTCGTGCCGCCGGTGGCGGCGCGGCTCGCGCCGGCGATCCGGCAGATCACCCCGCGCGACTACCGCAACCCGGCGGAGCTGCCTGAGGGCGGCGTCCTGGTGGTCGGTGCCTCCGCCTCCGGGGCGCAGCTCGCCGAGGAGATCCATCGCTCCGGCCGGCCCGTCACCCTGGCGGTTGGGCGGCACTCGCGCCTGCCGCGACGCTACCGCGGCGCCGACGTCCTGGTGTGGATGGACCGCGCCGGCATGCTGACCGAGCTGGCGATCGCCTCGCCGAGCCTGGCGCGTGCGCGCACCCAGCCCTCGCTGCAGCTGATCGGCTCGCCCGAGCATCGCACGCTCGATCTCGGCGTGCTGCGCGACATGGGCGTGCGCCTGGTCGGGCGCCTGCTTGACATCGACGGCACCGCGCTCTCGTTCAGCGACGATCTCGCCCGTACCACTGCCGGGGCGCAGGCCACGCTCGAGCGGCTGCTCGCGCGCATCGATCCGGTCGCGGATGCGCACGGCGCGCCGGCCGAGCCCCGGCCAGCACCGCTCGCGCCCTTCGCGCGCTCGCCGGAGGCGCTCGACCTTGCCTCGGACGGCATTCGCACCGTGCTCTGGGCGACCGGATACCGGCGCAGCTACCCGTGGCTGAGGGTGCCGGTGCTCGATGACGCCGGTGAGATCGTGCACGCGGGCGGCGTGACGCCTGCCCCCGGCCTCTTCGTGCTCGGGCTGCGGTTCCTGCGCCGGCGCAACTCGAACTTCCTCGGTGGGGTCGGCGCGGACGCCGACGCGCTCGCCGCCGAGATCCGCACGCATCTCGCCATGTCCGACCGCATCGCCGCCTGAGGAGAACGATCATGCGCATATCGACCGCCTATGACGCCGTGGTGGTGGGAGCCCGCTGCGCGGGCGCCGCGACCGCGATGCTGCTTGCGCGCCGCGGCATGCGCGTCCTCGTGCTCGACCGCGGCCAGTACGGTACCGATACGCTCTCCACGCACGCGCTGATGCGTGGCGGGGTGCTGCAGCTCGCTCGCTGGGGCGTGCTGCCGGCCCTGGTCAAGCGCGGCACACCACCGGTGCGTACCACGACGTTCCACTACGGCGAGGAGGCGATCGAGGTGGCCATCAAGCCGGGCAGCGGGATCGATGCGCTGTACGCGCCGCGCCGCACGCTGCTCGACTCCGTTCTGGTGGACACGGCGCGCGAGGCCGGGGTGGAGGTGCGCTACGGGATGACGCTCGCCGATCTGCGCCACGACGGCGAAGGGCGTGTGATCGGCGCGGTCGCGCTGGACGCCGAGGGGCGGCTGAACGAATTCTCGACCGGCCTGGTGATCGGCGCCGACGGCATCGGCTCGGCGGTCGCCCGGCTCGCGCGGGCGGAGGTCACGGATCAGGCGCAGCATGCGAGTGCCACGGTGTTCGGCTATTTCGCCGGCATCCCCGACACCGGCTATCACTGGCACTACAGCGAAGGCGCGAGCGTGGGCCGCATCCCGACCAATGGCGGGCGCACCTGCGTGTTCGTCTCGGTCTCGCCGGCGCGGTACCGCGCGCGGATCCTGAAGGATCGCGAAGCGGGGTTCCACGCCGTGCTGCGCGAGGTCTCGCCGGCACTGGCCCGACAGGTCGTCACCGCGCCGCTCGACGGATCGCTGCTCGCGTTTGCCGGACGGCGCGGCTTCCTGCGCCAGGCACACGGCCCGGGCTGGGCTCTGGTCGGCGATGCGGGCTACTTCAAGGATCCCATCACGGCGCATGGCATCACCGATGCGCTGCGCGACGCCGAGCTGCTGGCCGATGCGGCCGTGCAGGGGACGCGATCCGCCTTCGCCCGCTACCAGGCGACGCGTGATGCGCTCTCGCGCCCGCTGCTGGACGTCACCGACGCGATCGCCGCCTATGACTGGGACCTCCAGCAGGTGAAGTCATTGCACAAGGTGCTGAGTCAGGCGATGAAACGCGAGGTCGAGTACATGCTCGCCCGCGACGCCGGGCTGGCGGCAACGCAGGAGGCCGCGTGATGACTGGTCCCTGGTCCGGCACGGTGAAGGGACGTCCGGAGCTCGGCGCGGTGGCCGAGCGCAGCCGCGCGACTTCGATGCGCGACGTCGAGATGTTCTCGGCCATGACCGGTGACATGAACCCGCTGCACTACGACGCTGGATTGGCGGAACACTCGCCGTTCGGCGGGCTGATCGTGCAGGGCGGCGTCACCTCGGGCCTGCTGAACGCCGTGGTCGCGGAAGACCTGCCCGGCCCCGGCACGGTGTTCCTCGGCGTCGAGTGGCGCTTCGTGAAGGCCGTGCTGGTCGGCGAGACGATCACGGCGCGCGTCGAGGTGACCGCTGTGCGTGACGACAAGCCGATCTGCACCCTCATGACCTCCGTGCGCAACGGCAAGGACGAGGTCTGCCTGACCGGCACCGCCGTCACCTATACCGTGCCGCTGCGCTGATCCGGCCTGCCCCGCTCGACATTCCGCGCTGCCTGGCCGAGGCTCGGGCGGAACCGATCGAGGAGAGGGAGCGGGATGCGCCAGAAAGTGATGATCACCTGCGCGGTCACGGGCGGGGCGGACACGGCACCGAAATATCCGAACGTGCCGGTGACGCCGGAGCAGATCGCGCGCGCGGCGATCGATGCGTGCTCGGCCGGGGCGGCGATCGCGCACATCCACGTCCGCAACCCCGAAACCGGCAAGCCGTCCGGCGAACTCGCGCTCTACCGCGAGGTGGTGGACCGCATCCGCGATTCGGGCTCGCCGGTGATCGTCAATCTGACCACCGGGTTCGGCGGACGGTTCGTTCCCGGCTCGCCCGATCCGCGCACGCCGGGGCCGGGCACGACGCTGCGCTCGCCGGAGGAGCGCGTGGCGCATGTCGTCGCGCTGAAGCCCGAGATCTGCACGCTCGACGTCGCCACCATGGCGTTCGGCGAGACGGCGTTCCTGAACCTGCCGGTGCACCTCCGGGCGATGGCGCAGGCGATTCGCGAGGCGGGCACCAAGCCGGAGCTCGAATGCTTCGATCTCGGCCATGCGCGGCTCGCGCTGCGGCTGGTCGAGGAGGGGCTGATCGACGCGCCGCCGCTGTTCCAGCTCTGCCTCGGCATTGCCTGGGGTGCGCCGGCGACCACCGAGGCCATGGCGGCGATCGCGGCGATGCTGCCGAACGACGCGCACTGGGCGGCGTTCGGCATCAGCCGGACGCAGATGCCGATGGTCGCGCAAACGGTGCTGCTCGGCGGGCACGTGCGCGTCGGGATCGAGGACAACCTCTACATCGAGAAGGGCGTGCTGGCGCGCGACAACGCCCAACTGGTCGAGCGGGCGGTGCAGATCATCCGCCTCATGGGTGTCGAGCCGATGACGCCCGACGAAGCGCGCGCGATGCTGAAGCTGCGCGGCACCCGGTAGCTGCTCAGACCTGGCTCAGTACCGCCGGGGCGAGCGCGGCATCCTTGGCGAACGGGTGGGCGGGATTGCGGTAGCGCAGCTCGCCTCCCCGCGCGCTGACGGGCTCGGGCTGGCAGAGCAGCTCGAAGCGGCTGGCGCAGGTGACCGCAATGACAGGCTTCGCCTCGGGGGCGGTGAGGAAGTTGCGCGTTGCACCCTCGATCTCCAGCCGCTCGCGCAATGTGCGCCACTCGGTCGCGTCGGTATCCTCGACGAACACCGCGAGGATGCCGGGTCGCGTGCCGGAGAGCCTTGCGGGGAGTTCCGCGAGGCGCCGTTGCAGTACAGCGGCGACCTCGTTCGGCCGGCCGGCGCGCGCGGCCATGACGAACATGGAGCTGTCCGCCGCTGCAACGGCGAAATGCGCCTCCTCGCCGAACTGTGCCCGCAGCCGCGCTGTCAGGACCGCCTGTCCGGCCTCGGCCTGGGCGATCAGCAGCGGGTCGAGCCGCAGCACCGCGGTCTCGCTGTGGTCGGCCTTGCGCTCGCCCTCCAGCAAGGCGGCAATCCTGGCCTGAACCTCGGCGAGGTTGCGCGTGGAGTCGAGACCCTCGGGCAGTGTCATCTTCAGGAGATACCGCCCGGGATGCGCGGCGAGCCATGATTGCAGCTCTGGGTTGATCCGGTCGACCAGCGCGAACCAGTCGCCGCGATGGACCCAACGACCTTCATCAGCCGAGATGACCGCGCAGACGATCTCAGCGCTGCGCCCGTCCCGCTCGATCCGGAGATCCTGTGTTGTGTCCTCCTCAAGACCAGTGAAGTGCACGGCGAAACCGCGTGCGCGGTTCAACGCTGCCGTCCGCAGGAGATGGAAGACCGGAACGAGCGTTGCATCCCCCGTGAGGGCAGCGGCGATGCGCTCGGAGAGCCGCGTCCGTCCCACCGGCGTCAGCGCGTCGTGTACCGTGACGGTCTCTGCTGCCAGTGCGGCAATCGTCCGTTCGGCCGCGGTGAGACGCGGCGGGACAGCTTTCGCAAGGCGGCTGATGGCGAGTTCTATCGCATGACGGTCACGCACCACACGTCCGGCAATGCGCTGGGCGGAGATTCCGGCTTCGATCCCCTCGATGCGGCGGCGCCAGGTCGTACGACCGACCAGGTCGATGAACCGCCGCGTGGCACGTTCGGCCTCGCGGGACGATTGCCGCTCATCGTCACCCGTTGCGCTCATCTCAACTCCTCGGACTCTGTCCAAGGCCAGCGTGGCGCGGACGACGCGGTCGTCGACAGTCAAAGCGGCGTGACGCCAGGATAAGTCGCGATCCGCTTTGCAATCTGCAACGACGCGCTCAGGGGCGGGGCAGGATCGGCGCGTCCGGTGCGTCGGGGGTCTGGGCGCGCCGGCGCAGCAGCTGGTCGGCGAGCACGCAGGCCATCATCGCCTCGCCCACCGGCACGGCGCGGATGCCGACACAGGGGTCGTGCCGGCCGCGCGTCGTGACATCGACCTCGTTGCCGTGCAGATCCACCGCGGGCACGGGTGCGAGGATGGAACTCGTGGGCTTCACCGCGAAGCGCACCACGATCGGCTGGCCGGTGCTGATGCCGCCGAGAATCCCGCCGGCGTTGTTCGAGCCGAACACCACGTGGCGCCGGCCGTCAGGGCCACCGGCCATCCGGAAGGCGTCGGCGTTCTCCTCGCCCGAGAGGGCCGCGGCGGCGAAGCCCGCACCGATCTCCACGGCCTTCACCGCGTTGATGCCCATCATCGCGCTCGCGAGTTCCGCATCGAGCTTGCCGTACACCGGCTCGCCGAGCCCGGGCGGCACGCCCTCGGCGACCACCTCGATGACCGCGCCGACGGAACTGCCGCGCTTGCGCACCTCCATGAGGTGGCCTTCCCAGGACTGGGCGGCCTGGCGGTCGGGGCAGAAGAACGGGTTGTCGTCCACCGCCGCCCAGTCCCAGTGCGCGCGGTCGATCGCCCACGGGCCGATCTGCACCAGCGCGCCGCGGATCGTCACCGTCTCGCCCAGCACCCTGCGCGCGATCGCGCCTGCAGCGACCCGCAGCGCGGTCTCCCGCGCCGAAGCACGCCCGCCGCCGCGATAGTCGCGGATGCCGTATTTCAGCCAGTAGGTCAGGTCGGCATGGCCGGGCCGGAAGCGGTCCTTGATCTCGCCATAGTCCTTCGAGCGCTGGTCGAGGTTCTCGATCAGCAGCGCGATCGGATGCCCGGTGGTCATCCCCTCGAACACGCCCGAGAGGATGCGCACCTGGTCGGGCTCCTGGCGCTGGGTGGTGAACTTCGACTGACCGGGCCGGCGACGATCGAGCCAGGGCTGGATGTCGGATTCGGCGAGCGGGATGCGCGGCGGGCAGCCGTCCACCACGCAACCGATCGCGGGGCCGTGGCTCTCGCCGAAGGTGGTGAAGCGGAAGAGGCGGCCGAAGGTGTTGTGGGACATGGTCGGCGGTTCCTATCGCTTCGATGCGCGGTCGTCACGCGTCGGCCAGAACCCTCGCCAGCGCGCGGCTTGCTGCTTCGACCTGCCGCGCATCAGTGCCCGGCAGCCCAGCCAGCACGATCAGCGCCTTCCACAGCACCCAGCCGCGTGCCCGCGCCAATGTCCCCTCGTCCGGCGCGAGGGAGTTGAGAAAGGCGCTCGCCGCTTGCCGGTCAAGGAACGTCCAGGCGATGGCAAGATCGCAGGCTGGATCGCCAACGGCGAGGTTCCCGAAATCGAGCAGGGCTGAGAGACGACCATTGCGGATCAGAACATTGCCGGCGCTGAGATCGCCATGCACCCAGACGGGCTGTCCGGTCCACTCCGCGGCGAGTGCGCCGTCCCAGGCTCTCATGGCGGTTGCGCGATCGATCGTGTTGCCGAGCCGTTCGAGTGCCAGGCGCGTTTCGGAATCGTAGGCGGCGAGCGCGCCGCCGCGGTGGAAGTTGTGCGCACCGGGCAGCGGCCCACCGGTTGTATCGGCATGCCAAAGCGCGCGCAGCACAGCGGCGAGGTCGGCGGCGAAGCTAGGCAGATCGGGAATCGCCGCGTCGCTCGCCGTTTCCCCTTCGATCCACGCGAAGACGGACCACGGCCAAGGGTAGTACGCCGTTGGCTGGCCCTTGGCGACCGGGCGGGGGATGGAGACCGGCAGGGCCGGGGCCAGCGCCGGCAGCCAGCGCTGCTCCTTCTCCACTTGGGGGACATAGCGGTCGGCGCTCGGAAGACGCACGGCCATCTCGGCGCCAAGACGGAACGTGCGGTTGCACCATCCTCCGGGCTCAACCGGCGTGACGATAAGGTTAGCCCAGTGCGGGAACTGCGCGGCGACGAGGCGGCGCGCCAGGGCCGCGTCGATTGGCGTCGACACCGCGGACCACCGCTCAGACCGTCGAGATATCCGGCGCGTCCACCGCCTTCATGCCGACGATGTGGTAGCCGCAGTCGACGTGGTGCACCTCGCCGGTGACACCCGATGCGAGGTCCGACAGCAGGTACACCCCCGCCCCGCCCACGTCCTCGATCGTGACGTTGCGCTTCAGCGGCGCGTTGTACTGGTTCCACTTCAGGATGTAGCGGAAGTCGCCGATCCCGGACGCCGCCAGCGTCTTGATCGGCCCCGCGCTGATCGCGTTCACCCGGATGCCCTGACCGCCCAGATCGGCGGCGAGATAGCGTACCGACGCCTCCAGCGCCGCCTTGGCGACACCCATGACATTGTAGTGCGGCGTCACGCGCTCGGCGCCGAGATAGGTGAGCGTCAGCAGGCTGCCGCCCGGACGCATCAGCGGCACCGCGCGCCGGCAGATCGCGGTGAAGGAATAGCAGGAGATGTCCAGGCTTTTCAGGAAGTTGTCCCGTGTCGTGTCGAGATATCGGCCCTTCAGCTGATCCTTGTCCGACCAGGCGATCGCGTGGACCACGAAGTCGAGCCCGCCCCACTCCTTCGCCAGCACCATGAACACGGCGTCGACCGAGTCCTCCTCGGTCACGTCACAGGGTAGCACCAGGGAACTCCCGACCGATGCGGCAAGCGGCCCGACGCGCTTCTGAAGCGCCTCGCCCTGGTAGGTGAAGGCGATCTCCGCCCCCTGCGCCGCGCAGGCGGCCGCAATGCCCCAGGCGATCGAGCGGTCATTCGCCACCCCCATCACCAGGCCGCGCCGCCCCTGCATCAGCGTTCCGGAAGGCGCCGTCGTGCGGGCCGTCACGGCATCGTTCATCGCCATCCTGCCATCCTGCCTCTGCCCGCCTTGGTGGCACGCGGCACGCCGGCGGGGCAAGAGGGTCTGGACAGGGGCCGTCCGCCGCGCACATTCCCTGCGCAGCAACGGAGAGCGGATGTGGCGGAGCCCGAAGACCCGATCGCCCGGTTCGAGTCCTGGATGGCAGAGGCAGCAAAGACCGAGCCGAACGACCCGAACGCGGTCTGCCTCGCCACCGCCACGCCCGACGGCCGGCCCTCCGCACGGATGGTGCTGCTGAAGGGGGCCGATGCGCGGGGCTTCGTCTTCTACACGAACCTGGAGAGCCGCAAGGGCGGCGAACTCGCCGCGAACCCGCACGCGGCGCTGTGCTTCCACTGGAAGGGGATGGGCCGCAGCGTGCGGGTCGAGGGGCCGGTGGAGCCGGTCGAGGCAGCGGAAGCGGATGCCTACTACGCCTCGCGGTCGCGCGGCTCGCGCATCGGCGCCTGGGCATCGAAGCAGTCGCGCCCGCTGGAGGGGCGCTGGGCGCTGGAGAAGGCGGTCGCCGAGTACACGCTAAAATTCGGCCTCGGCGAGATTCCGCGTCCACCCTTCTGGTCCGGCTTCCGCGTGCTGCCGCGCCGCATCGAGTTCTGGCGCAACATGCCGTTCCGCCTGCACGAGCGGGTGGTGTTCCAGCGTGACGACGACGCGGCCGCCTGGCGGACCGAACTGCTCTATCCGTGACGGCGGCGGACGGTCAGGCGGAGATCGTCGGCTTCCTGACGCGGCTGGCGGGCAGGGCGCCGGTGGAGACGCATATCAGCCGGGTGTTCGTCGGCGCCGACACGGTGTGGAAGCTCCGCAAGCCCGTGCGCCTGTCGTTCCTCGACTTCTCGACGCTCGCTGCGCGCGAGCACTACAGCCGCCGTGAGCTGGCACTGAACGCCCCCCACGCGCCGGGCCTCTACCGCGACGTCGTGCCGGTGGCGCGTGCGGCCGACGGCACGCTCTCTCTCGGCGGCAATGGCGAGGTGGTCGACTGGGTGGTGCGGATGGCACCGGTGCCAGAAACCGACTTTCTCGACCGGGTCGCCGCGCGCGGCGGTCTGACGCCGGTGCTGCTGGACGCGCTCGGTGACGCGGTCGCGGCGATGCACGCGGCCCTGCCGGCGGCGCCTGGGTTCGACGTGGCGGCGGCGATGGCGCAGGTGATCGCCGGCAATGCCCGCGCGGCCGAGGAGGCCGGGCTGCCGCGGGAGGCGGTCGGCGTGTGGCGCATGGTGGCCGAGGCGCGTCGCGCCGCGCTCGCGCCCTGGCTCGCAGAGCGGGCGGGTGCCGGCTTCGTGCGCCGCGCCCATGGCGATCTGCATCTCGGCAATCTCTGTCTCTGGCACGGGCGGCCGGTGCCGTTCGACGCGCTGGAGTTCGACGAGGACCTCGCCACCATCGATCTCGGCTACGATCTCGCCTTCCTGCTGATGGACCTCGAGGCCCGCGCGGACCGGGCGGCGGCGAACCGTGTGCTGAATCGCTACGTCGCGCGCACCGGCGATGTCGCGCTGACGCGCGGGCTGCCGCTCTGGCTCTCCTGCCGGGCGATGGTGCGCGCGCATGTGCTGGCGCGGCTGGAACAGGCGGACGCGACACGCTACCTGCGGTTCGCCCAGGCCACGCTCGATCCGCCGCCGCCGCGTCTCGTGGCGATCGGCGGGCTCCAGGGGACCGGCAAGACGACGCTCGCGCGCGCCCTTGCCCCCAGGCTCGGTGCGGCGCCGGGCGCGCTGATCCTGCGCTCGGACGAGATCCGCAAGCGCCTTGCTGGCGTCGCGCCGGAGGCTGGCCTGCGGCCCGACTCGTACACGCGCGCGGCGAGCGACGCAGTCTATGCCGCGCTGGAGGACGGGCTCGCCGCCGCGCTCGGCGCCGGTCATGCGGCGATTGCCGATGCGGCCTTCCTCGATCCGGCGGAACGGACCCGGGTGGAGGCGATCGCCCACCGTGCGGGCGTGCCATTCCTCGGGCTCTGGCTCGAAGCGCCGCTTGCCGTGCTGGAGGCCCGGCTTGCCGCGCGGCAGGGTGACGCCTCCGACGCCAACATCGTCGTGCTGCGCCAGGCGGCGGCGCACGACCCCGGGCCGATCGCCTGGACCCGGCTCGACGCCTCGGACTCCGAGGTGAGCGATCACGCGCGATCCTTGATCGCGAACCCGTGATGCGTCCCCGCGTGGCGTGCTAGGGTTCGCTCCGGAGAGACGAACCACAGGGGAAGGCACATGCCGTACCGCAAGCTGCTGTTGCCCGTGATCGGCACCGAGGCCGGCGAGGCGGCCCTCGCCACGGCCTTCCTGGCCGCACGGATCTGGAAGGCGCATGTCCACGGCCTGCATGTCCGGATCGATCCGCGCGACGTCGCCCCGCTCGCGGGCGAGGGGCTGTCGGGCGCGATGATCGAGGAGATGATGAGCGCGACCGAGCGCGAGAGTGCGGAGCGCGCCCAGGGCGTGCAGGCGATGTTCGCGCGCTACGTCGAGGAGCACGGGATACCGATCGTCACCGACCCGGTGGCGGCGTTCACCGCGGGTTCGGTGACGGCCAGCTTCGGCTCGGTGGTCGGGCGCGAGGAGGACGTGGTCGCCCAGCAGGCACGACTGTCGGACTTCGTCGTGCTCGCGCACCCGGAGGCGGGTGACGACGTCTCGACCTCGGACGCGTTGCACGCGGTGCTGTTCGATTCCGGCCGTCCGGTGATGGTGGCCGCCCGCGCCGCGCCGGAGCATCTCGGCCGGCGGGTCTGCATCGGCTGGAACGGCACCGCCGAGTCGGCGGCCGCGGTGGCCGGAGGCCTGCCCTGGGTCGAGCGCGCCGAGGCGGTGCGGGTGCTGCACGCCGAGGAGTATCAGCGCCGCGGCCCGGACGTCACCGGGCTGATCGACTATCTCGCCTGGCACGGCGTGAAGGCCGAGACCAAGCAGTTCAAGCCGACCGGCAACTCCGTCGGCGCCGGGATGCTCGCCGCCGCCAAGGAGTTCGAGGCTGACCTGCTGATCATGGGCGCCTACAGCCACAGCCGCCTGCGTCAGCTTATCCTCGGCGGCGTGACGCGCCACGTGCTCGAACACGCGGACCTGACCCTGCTGATGAGCCGGTGAGGCGGCTCAGCGCAACAGCAGCCGCAACGTCTCGATCGCGATCATGCGCTCCTCGTCGGTGGGGAGGCGCAGCACCTGCACGCGGCTTCCGGGCGCGGAGATCACCGTCTCGCCGCGCGCGTTCGCCTGGTCGTCGAGCGCGATGCCGAGCCAGTCCATCCCCGTGCACACGGCCGCGCGCACGGCCGCGCTGTTCTCGCCGATCCCGGCGGTGAAGACGAGGCCGTCCAACCCGCCAAGCGCGGCCGCGAGCGCGCCCAACTCCTTGCGGATGCGATAGACGAAGTAGCCGATCGCCTCCGTCGCCTCGGCCGTGCGCGCCTGCTCGAGCGCGCGCATGTCGCTCGACAGGCCGGAGAGGCCCTTGAGCCCGCTGTCGTGGTAGAGCAGCCGCGTCAGCGCGGCCGCGTCGTAGCCTTCCGTGGTCAGCAGGTGCAGCAGCACGCCCGGGTCGATCTGGCCCGACCGCGTGCCCATCGGAAGGCCGTCCAGCGCCGTGAAGCCCATCGTCGAGTCGATCGAGCGCCCGTCGCGGATCGCGCACATCGAGGCGCCGTTGCCGAGATGCGCCACCACCACGCGCCCGCCGGCGAGCGCGGGCGCGACCGCGGCGAGCCGCATCGCGATATAGGCGTAGGAGAGGCCGTGGAATCCGTAACGCCGGATGCCGCGCTGATAGAACGCGCGCGGCAGCGCGAAGGTGTCGGCGACACGCGGATGGCCGCGGTGGAACGCGGTGTCGAAGCACGCCACCTGCATCACGCCGGGATGCAGATCGGCCATGGCATCGATGCCGGCGAGGTTGTGCGGCTGATGCAGCGGCGCGAGCGGCGTCAGCGCCGCGAGCTCGGCCCGGATCGCCGGATCGATCACGACCGGGGCGGCAAGCGCCGCACCGCCATGCACGACGCGATGCCCGACCGCAACGATCCGCCGCTGCCCGGCGGCGCGCGCGACCGCCGCGCCGATCGCCGCCAGCGCCGCGCGGTGGTCGCGCGGGCCCTCGCCCTGCGGCCAGGCCTCGTCCGCGACCGTCGCTCCGGCGGCGTCGCGCAGGTGCAGGCGCGGCGCGAGCCCGATCGCCTCGATCTGGCCGGACAGCAGCGAGGCGAGCGCGTCGTCGGCCGCGAACAGCTCCACCTTGACCGAGGACGAGCCCGCGTTGACGACCAGGATCGCGTCGGTCACGCCGCGACGTCCGCGGCCGGCACCGCCGACACCCCCGTCGTCTGCCAGTGCCGGTAGAGCACCGCGAGCGCGGCCGAGGCGAGCCGCGCGCGCACGTCGTCGGCCCGGCTGGTCAGCATCACCGGAACCGCGGCGCCGAGGACCAGACCCGCCGCGTCCGCCTGTGCGACGAAGGTCAGGTTCTTCGCCAGCATGTTGCCGGCTTCGAGATTCGGCACGACCAGGATCTCGGCCCGTCCCGCCACCAGCGAGGTGATGCCCTTGGTGCGCGCAGCGTCGAGATCGATCGCGTTGTCCATCGCCAGCGGACCGTCGACGAGCCCGCCCGTGATCTGGCCCCGGTCGGCCATCTTCGACAGCACGGCAGCATCGATCGAGGAGGGGATCGACGGGTTCACCGTCTCGACCGCGCTCATCACCGCGACCTTCGGCTTGACGATGCCGATCGCGCGGGCGAGGTCGATCGCGTTCTGGGTGATGTCCGCCTTGGTCATCAGGTCGGGCAGGATGTTGATCGCCGCATCGGTGACGATCAGCAGGTGATCGAGCACCGGCGCATCCAGCACGAAGGCATGGCTGACGCGGCGCTTGGTGCGCAGCCCGCCCTCGCGCTTGACGATCTCGGCGAGCAGCTCGTCCGAATGCAGCGCACCTTTCATCACCGCCTGCGCACGGTCCTCGTGCACCAGCGCCACCGCGCGCTCGGCCGAGGCATGGCTGTGCGGGGTCTCGACGATCTCGATCCCGGCGAGATCGAGACCCGCCTCGGCGGCGGCGGCCTCGATGCGCGCGCGGGGGCCAACCAGGACCGGCACGATCAGCCGCGCCTTCGCCGCCTCGATCGCGCCGGCGAGGCTCTGGCCGTCGCACGGATGCGCGATCGCGGTCGGCAGCGGCGCGAGCGGCGCGCAGGCGGCGATCAGGGCGTCGAACTTGGCGCGCCGGTGCAGCGCAAGGCGCGGCAGGCCGGCATCCTCCAGCGTGACGCGGCGCGTCGGCGCGGCGACCTCGGCCTCGGCCTCTGCCACGACCTCGCCGCGCTGGTTCACCGCGCGCCCGCCGAACACGATGACGGAGTCGGCCAGCTTGAGCTTCGCCGTCACCGTCGTCGTCAGCGTGTCGCCGATCCGGGCGAGGGTGAGGAATCGTACGGTCTGGCTGCGGTAGCGCGTGCCTGGGCCGGGCAGGCGGTTGCCGAGCACCGAGGAGAACAGCGCGGCGATCCACATGCCGGGGGCGACGGCCTGCTCATCGTCACCCTTGCCCTGCCGGCCCGGCAGATGGATCGGATTGAGATTGCCCGAGGCGTGCGCGAACAGCACGAGATCATCGGCGGTCAGCACCCGCGTCTCGGCCGCGCTGTCGCCGACCGCGATCTCGTCGTAGGTGCGGTTGACGGCCCTGAGCGGGGTCACGCGGCGCGCTCCGTCAGTCGGGCAGGGCGTTCAGCAGGGTCATCGCGACGAAGGCATCGCCCGGCCGGCGGCCGGGGAAGTGCCGCTCGGCCATCGCGATCAGCCGCCCGGAGCGGGCGAGCTCGGCGATCGTGCGGTCGGCGAGCACGCGCAGCGCGCGCGCGCCCGGCCGCACACCGATCGCGTAGCTCTCCAGCGTCAGCGTCTGGTCGGCGATCGCGAGCGCGTCCGGGTCGGCGGCCTGGGCGCGCAGCGCGACCAGGATCTCGAGGTCGGCCGTGTAGGCGTCGGTCAGCCCCGCCGTCAGCGCGGCGAGCCCGTCCTGATGCGTCGCCGCCTCGACGACCTGGGCGTTCAGCGACCCACTGGCGATGTAGTCGCGCAGCGCACGCTCGGTGGTGGTGCCGGCGAGCACGCCGATGCGCTGCGGCGGCTGCGCCGGCAGGCCGAGACCGCCGCCGCCGAGCGGCGGAACCGCGATCGGGCTCGGGCCGATGCGGATCATCAGCCCCGCGCCGGTCACGAAGGTCGGCAGGGAGAAATCCACCTGGTCGGCTCGGTCGAGGGTGCGCGAGGTCGCCTCGCAGAGCAGGTCGATCTTCCCTTCGGCCAGCAGGGTGAGCCGGTTGCCGGCATCGACGGCGACGTAGTCCGGCCGGATCGGCCGTCCGGCCTTGGCGGCGGCCGCCTCGACCACAGCGCGGCAGAGATCGACGCTGTAGCCCTCGTAGCGGCCCGCCTCGACAGAGGCCGAGAAGGGCGGCGCGTCCGCCCGCACGCCAAGCCGGAGCGTGCCGCGCGCGGCCGCCTCGTCCAGCGCGTCGGCCAGCGTCGGGGCGGCGGGCAGGGCGAGGGCCAGGGCGGCGATCGCTAGGCTGCGGGACAAGCGCATGAGGACGATCCTGGGTGATGGGGCGGCGCGAGAGTGCCGTCGCCGCGGGTGCGGGCGCAAGCGCGGTCAGACGACGGCGCGGGCGGCGAGCGAGTCGGACGCCGCCAAGGCGTGCGCCTTGATCGGACAGGTGCCGGGTGTGGTTGTGGCGCCGCTCCGCCGCCCAGATCGCTCCGGACTGCGCGGCGTCCCGAACGCGCAGCAGCAGGTGGGGTGCTCCCGCCCGCCGTCGCCTCAGCCGTTGACCGGCGCGCGGCGGCCGATCCAATGGATTGCCACGCTATCGCCGGGCCCGCCGTCGGGCACGTCGAGGCCAGGGCCGCCGATCAGCATGTCGCCGCCGGGGACGATCGTGTCGTCGAGGGCGACGCCGAACACGGCGAGTACCCCCGTGCTTGCGTTGACGCTGGCGGTGCTGGCCATGGTCCTGCTCGGCCATGGGCGACCCACGCCCGCGAGGAGTCCCGGCGTTCCCGACCGTCCGCGTCGTTGCGGCGGAACATTGGACGGATCGGTCGTCGACCTATTCCAGGTGCAATGGCATCGCGTTTCCAACACTAGCGCATCGCCTGCCATCAGCCCGCGGCGGCGATGGCCGGATGCCGCGCGGCGGAGGTGAGCGCGTCGGCGATGGTCTCGGCCGGCTGCGCGCCGCTGAACAGCAGGTGCCGGTTCAGCACGAAGCTCGGCACGCCGGTGATGCCGGCGCGGCTGGCCGACGCCGCCTGCGCGCGCACTTCCGCCACCGCTTCGTTGGAGCGCAGCCGCGCGAGCGTGGCGTTGCGGTCCATGCCGCACGCGCCGCCGATCCCGGCGAGCACCGCGAGGTCACCAATGTCATGGCCCTCGTTGAAGTAGGCGCGGAAGATCGCCTCGACCACTTCGCGCTGGCGGCCTTCTTCCGCGGCGAAGCGCACGAGCCTGTGCGGGTTCGTCGTGTTGGGGGTGCGCAGCATCAGGTCGTGGCGGAACTCGAGCCCGCTCTCGGCGCCGGCGGCGGCCACCTGCGCGTCGAGCTCGCGCGACCGTTCCAGGCTGCCGAACTTCGCCGCGCGGTAGCTGGCCCGTTCCACGCCCTCCTCCGGCATGTCGGGGTTGAGCATGAACGGGAAATACGAGACCTCGAAGGCGAGATCAGGCTGATGCTCGGCGAGAATGGCGAGTGCCTGGTCGAGCCGGCGCTTGCCGATCCAGCACCAGGGGCAGATCGCGTCCGAGACGACGGTGAGGTGGAGCGTGCTCATGACAACGTCCTCCCGTCGGCGAGCAGACGTTCCGCAAGGGTCGCGAACCACGAGGCGCCGATCGGCAGCGCGTCGTCGTTGAAGTCGAACTTCGGATGATGCACGGCCGGATCGTCGTCGGTGCGCGCGGTGCCGAGCATCAGATAGGCGCCTGGCTTCTTCTCGAGCATGAAGGCGAAGTCCTCGCCGCCCATGGTCGGACGAGGCAGTTCGGCGACGCGCGCCTCGCCCTGCACCGCGATCGCCGCCTCGCGCGCGAGCGCGGTGGACTCCGGCTCGTTCACCGTCGCCGGGTAGGCGCGGTTGAACTTCGCGTCCACCCGCGCGCCGAAGGCGCGGGCGATGCCCTCGGCCGTTTCGATCACGCGGCGCTCGATCAGATCCCCGGCCTCCTTCGTGAACCAGCGCGCGGTGCCGCGCAGGCGCACGACCTCGGGGATGACGTTGTGCGCCTCGCCCCCTTCGAGCCAGGTGATCGACACCACGCCGGCGTCGGTGGGCTCCAGGTTGCGCGCCACGATCCCCTGCATCGCGGTGATGATGTGCGCGCCGACCAGCACCGGGTCGATGCCGAGATTGGGCATCGCGCCATGCGCGCCCTTGCCGGTGATGGTGATGTCGATGCCGCTGACCGCCGCCATCACCGGGCCGTTGCGCCACAGGAACGCCCCGAACGGCGCGCGCGGCCAGTTGTGCAGGCCGAACACGCGATCGGCGGGGAAGCGCTCGAACAGCCCCTCCTGGATCATGATGTTCGCGCCGCCGTGCATCTCCTCGGCCGGCTGGAAGATCAGATAGACCGTGCCGGCGAAGTTGCGCGTCTCGGCCAGATACTTCGCCGCGCCGAGCAGCATGGTCGTGTGCCCGTCATGGCCGCAGGCATGCATCACGCCGGGGTTGGAGGAGGCGTAAGCCGCGCCCGTGTCCTCCGTGATCGGCAGCGCATCCATGTCGGCGCGCAGCCCGATCGCCCCCGTGCCCGGCCGGCTGCCGCGCAGCACGCCGACCACGCCGGTCTTGGCGATGCCGGTATGGATCTCGTCGACGCCGAATTCCTTCAGCTTCTCCGCGACCACGCGGCCGGTGCGGACCTCCTGCAACGCGAGCTCGGGGTGGGCGTGGAAGTCGCGCCGCCAGGCGGTCATCTCGTCGTGGAAGGCGGCGATCCGGTTGTGGACGGGCATCTCTGAATCTCCTTGTCAGGGCAGATGTGTGCCCGCCCGGCCGAGGGGTCAACGCAGGAAGGCGAAATCCACCCCTTCATCCGCCTGTAGCACCTCGCGCTGCCACAGCAGGTCCCAGCCGCGCGCGGCCGGGGGAGGGGGCGTCCAGGCGGCGCGGCGGGCGGCCAGCGTCGCCTCGTCCACCAGCAGGTCGAGCCGGCGTTCCTTCACCGAGAGGCGGATGCGGTCGCCCGACTGCACCAGCGCGAGCGGGCCGCCCTCGGCCGCCTCGGGGGCGATGTGCAGCACGATCGTGCCGTAGGCGGTGCCGGACATGCGCGCGTCGCTCATGCGGATCATGTCCTTCACCCCGGCGGCCGCGAGTTTCTTCGGGATCGGCAGGTAGCCGGCCTCGGGCATGCCGTAGCCGCCCTTGGGGCCGGCATTCTTCAGCACCAGGATGTCGGTCGGGGTGACGTCGAGGCCCGGATCGTCGATGCGCGCCGCCATGTCGGGCAGGTTCTCGAACACCACCGCGCGCGCCTCGGTCTCGAACAGGGAGGGGTCGGCGGCGGCACGCTTGAGGATCGCGCCGCGCGGGGCGAGCGACCCGAACAGCGCGACGAGCCCGCCGACCGGCGAGATCGGATTGCCGAGCGGGCGGATCACCGCCGGATCGGCGAAGCCGGCTTCGTCGCGTGCCAGCCGCTCGCCCAGCGTCTCGCCGGCGATGGTGGGCGTTTCGAGGTGCAGCAGCGGCTTCAGCCGGCGCAGCACCGCGCCCATCGCGCCGGCGGCGTGGAAGTCCTCCATGTAGCCCTGGCCGGTGGGCTTGAGATCGACCAGCACGGGGGTCTCGTCGGAGAGCGCGTTCAGCCGGTGCAGATCCAGCGCGAGCCCGGCGCGCCCGGCGATGGCGGCCAGATGCACGATCGCGTTGGTGGAGCCCGAGAGCGCCAGCAGCACCCGCAGCGCGTTCTCGATGCTCTCGGGCGTGACCAGCTCGCGCGGGCGGACTGGGTCCTTCGCGGTCGCGAGCTGCACCGCGAGCGCGCCCGACGCCTCGGCCGCGCGCATCCGGTCTGCGTGCACCGCTGGGATCGCCGCCGTGCCGGGCTGCAGGAAGCCCAGCGTCTCGGCGAGACAGGCCATGGTGGAGGCCGTGCCCATCACGCCGCAGGAGCCGGCCGTCGTGGCGAGATTGCCCTCGATCCGCTCGATCTGCGCCGCGTCCACCTCGCCGGCGCGGAACTTCGCCCAGAAGCGGCGGCAGTCGGTGCAGGCGGAGAGGCGCTCGCCCTCGAACCGCGTCGCCATCATCGGCCCGCCCACCACCATCACCGCCGGCACGTTGGCGCTGACCGCCGCCATGAGCTGGGCCGGCACGGTCTTGTCGCAGCCGCCGAGCAGCACCACCGCATCCAGCGGCTGGGCGCGCACCATCTCCTCGGTGTCGATCGCGGCGAGGTTGCGGTAGTACATCGAGCACGGGCTGAGCGAGGGCTCGCACACGCTGATGGTCGGGAACGGCAAGGGCAGTCCGCCGGCCGCCAGCACGCCGCGCTCGACCGCGCGGACGAGCTCCGGGAAGTGGCGGTGGCAGTTGTTCAGCCCCGAGCCGGTGTCGCAGATGCCGACGGTGGGGCGGGTGAGCGCCTCGCGGCTCCAGCCCATCGACAGCATGAAGGATCGGCGCAGGTAGAGCGCCATGTCCCGGTCGCCGTAGTTGGAGGTGTTGCGGGCCAGGCCCTTGGGCGCGTCGTCGCTCATGCGTCTCCCCTCGTTTTTCGTGTCGAGGCTAGGGCCGCTGCCGGCCGCCGGAAAGAGGGGTGACATGATACGGTATCGAGTTACCATACAACAAGAACCACGCTTCCCGCTTGACCTTCCGGCCGATGCACCGTATCAGGCCCGCCTCGCGCGGGGCGGTCCCGCCGGATGGTATCGGACATGATGAAGACCACACCCTCGCTGAAGCCGAGCCAGGTGCAGAAGACCTGGTGGCTGATCGACGCCGACGGGCTGGTGCTCGGCCGCCTCGCCTCGCTGATCGCGATGCGGCTGCGCGGCAAGCACAAGCCCACCTTCACCCCGCATGTCGATTGCGGCGACCATGTCGTCGTCGTGAACGCCGAGAAGGTGCGGCTGACCGGCAACAAGGCCCAGGACAAGGTGTTCTACTGGCACACCGGCTATCCGGGCGGGATCAAGGAGCGCACGATCGCCCAGCGTCTCGGCTCCAAGCACCCCGAGCGGGTCATCGAGAAGGCGGTGGAGCGCATGATCACGCGCGGCCCGCTCGGCCGGGAGCAGATGCGCAACCTTCACGTCTATGCCGGCACGGCCCATCCGCATGAGGGCCAGTCGCCGAAGCCGCTCGATGTCGCGGCGATGAACCGCAAGAACAAGGTGGCGTGACCATGAGTGGAGAAGCGGGTCGCGAGACCGTCCGTTCGCTGGCCGACCTCAAGGATCTCGGGGTCGCCGGCGCCGTCGCCGCCGAGGCGCCGAAGCGCGAGCCCAAGCGCGATGCGCAGGGCCGCGCCTACGCCACCGGTCGCCGCAAGGACGCGGTGGCGCGGGTGTGGGTGAAGCCCGGCAGCGGCAAGTACGAGATCAACGGCCGCACGGCCGAGCAGTACTTTGCCCGGCCCGTGCTGCGCATGCTGATCGCTCAGCCCTTCCTGGTCGCCGATCGTTACAACCAGTTCGATGTCTACTGCACGGTCGTCGGCGGCGGGCTCTCCGGCCAGGCCGGCGCGGTGCGGCACGGCATCAGCCGCGCGCTGGTCAACTACGAGCCCGATCTGCGGCGGATCCTGAAGTCGGCCGGGTTCCTCACGCGCGATCCGCGCGTGGTGGAGCGCAAGAAGTACGGCCGCGCCAAGGCCCGACGCAGCTTCCAGTTCTCGAAGCGCTGAGGCGCCGCGCCCGGACACGACACTGCAACAGAGACATGCAGGATGGGGGCGGGCCGCAAGGTCCGCCCCTCTTGCATTCCGGGGCATCCCGCCCCGACAGTTGGGTCACCAAGGAGGACGCCATGGACCCGATCCGCGTGTTCATCGACGGCGAGGCCGGCACGACCGGGCTTCAGATCCGCGAGCGGATCGCCGGGCGACGCGAGATCGCGCTGATCCAGGTCGATCCCGCCCGACGCAAGGACCCGCACGCGCGCGCGGAGGCGATGGCGGCGGCGGATGTCGCCGTGCTGTGCCTGCCCGATGATGCCGCGCGCGAGGCGGTGGCCCTCGCCGCCGGGCTGCCGAACGGCGGGCCTCGCATCCTCGATGCCTCGACCGCGCATCGCGTCGCTGAGGGCTGGGCGTACGGCTTTCCAGAACTGGCCCCGGAGCAGCCGGCGCTGATCCGCGCGGCGAAGCGGGTTGCCAATCCAGGCTGCTATCCGACCGGTGCGATCGCGTTGGTCCGCCCGCTGGTCGATGCCGGGCTGCTGCCGTCCGACCATCCGGTGACGATCAACGCCGTCTCCGGCTATTCCGGCGGCGGACGGTCGATGATCGAGGCCTACGAGGCGGGCACCGCGCCCGCCTTCGAGCTCTATGCGCTCACGCTCGAGCACAAGCATCTGCCCGAGACGGTGCGCTACACCGGGCTCACGCGCCGGCCGATCTTCGTGCCCTCGGTCGGCAATTTCCGGCAGGGCATGCTGGTGAGCGTGCCGCTGCATCTCGACACGCTGCCCGGTGCGCCGAAGGCGGCGGATCTCGAGGCCGCGCTGGTCGCGCGCTACGCCGGGTGCGAGTACGTGACGGTGGTTCCGGCGCAGGGCGCGAAGCAGCTCGAACCGCAGGCGCTGAACGACACCAACACGCTGGAACTCCGCGTGTTCGCCAACGAGGCTCGCCGGCACGCGGTGCTGGTGGCGCGGCTCGACAATCTCGGCAAGGGCGCGTCGGGCGCGGCGGTGCAGAACATCGAGGTGATGTTTGGGCTGAGCGCGGCCAGGAAGGCGGCGTAGCTCCGCGGGGCCGGGCCCGGCCCCGCGGCGCCGTCCCGCAGGTGACCGGCCGGGAGGCTACTCGCGTGGCGTTGCCTGAACCAGCGCGTCCCACTGCCGCTGCAACGCCGCTTGGCGCTGCCGCGCTGCCTCGATGTCCTGACGCGCCTGCGCCGAGGGGCCGGGCTGGGCGGCGATCCGGCGCTGCTCGTCCTGCAGCGAGACGATGTCGCGCTGAAGCTGCGCCAGCCGCTGCTGGTCCATCCGCGCACGGGCGCGGGACTCGGCGATCTCGCGCGCGAGCCGGTCGGTCTCGGAGCGCTGGGCGGCGATCTGCTGCTCGAGCCGCGTCGCCTCGCCGCGCGCGACCGCCGCCTCCTGCCGCGCGCCGCGCGCGTCGCGGGGGGCCATGTCGCGCGCGCGTTCCTCGCGCCCGAGGCGCTCCTCGCGCTCGGCGATCCGCCGGTCGTAGCCGCCCGTGATCACGTTCGCGTAGACATCGAAGATGTTGTGCTGGCGCGTGTCCTGCGCGCCGGTGCAGGCGCCGAGGGCGAACACCACGGCGCCGAGCGTCAGCGCCGGCCTCATGCCTCGATCCCCTGCAATGCCTGCGCCATGGAGCGCTGGGTCTGGCGCAGCTGGCGCGCGCTCTCGTTGATGCTGTTGCGCTGCTGCTCGAGCGCCGCGGTGTTCACGCCCTGGCGCTTCAGGCTGGCGATCTCGGTATCCAGCGCCCGCACCCTGCGCTCGGACTCGCGCAGCTTGCTCGCGGTCTCGGACTCGAACTGCCGCGCCGAGACGAGCTGCGCGCGCTGCTGGTCGTTGAGCGCGCGGCCCTGCGACTGGACCGCGCGGAGCTCGCGCAGCCGCGCCTGGTGCCGTGACGCCTCGGTGCGCGCGCTCGCCGCCGCCTGCCGGTAGCCCCTGGCGTCGCGCTGGGCCTGGGCGATGCGCCGGTCGAGCGTGCCCTCCTCGCGGACCTGGTCGTCCTTGACCCCTTCGGCGATCGCGCCGGCCACGACACCGCCGACCGCGCCGACGCCGGCGCCGATCGCCGCACCGCGGCCGCCGCCGGCGAGCGCGCCGATCCCCGCGCCCACGCCCGCGCCGATCAGCGCGCCGTCCACCTTCATGTCCCCCGTGCAGCCGACGAGCATCACGCCCGCCACCGCGACCGCGAGAAGACGCGTACCGCGCATAATGACCTCCCCTCCTGTCACCCCGGCAGATGCGCGGAATGTTAACGGAACCGTTCGTGCATTGCCACCGCTTGGCGATCGCGCGTGCGCGCCGCCGCGGATGCGGCTACCCTGCGGGCAGCAAGGATTGCGCGCGGCGGGGCATTGCGGGAGCCGGGGGGCGGAGCATGGACCAGCGAACGGGGGTGCGCCGCGCGGCGGCGCGGTCGGCCATCGTGGCGGCGGCCCTTGGCTGGCTGGCCGCCAGTCCTGCGCCAGCGCGCGCCGATGATGCGGTGATCGTGATCCGGGAGTCCAATTTCCGCGCCGGCGCCGGGCGCATCACCTTCGCCGAGGTGCCGCTGCGCACGCGCAATCCGGTGCTGCGGCCGGGCCAGTACGGCGGCGACGAGACCAGCCCGACCGTGCAGTTCGGCGGGCTGTTCCAGGGCAGGCGCATCGCCGCCCCCGCCGAGTGCCCGCTCGGCGCGGCGCGCACCGGCTGCCTCGGCGGCACCCCCGTCGCCCCGCTCGCGCTCGACCCGGGCGGTCCGCCGGCGCTCACCGTGTTTGACGGCTCGCCCGGAATCCGCAGCGAAGTGCTCAGCGGTTCGCCGGTGTTCAACGGCCCGATCGCGGTCTGGTTCGACCGCGACATCGCCGCGGTCGGCCTGCAGGGCGGGTATTTCGACGCGCGCGGCGGGGTGGCGATCACTGTCTACGACCGCCAGGGCCGGCGCCTGGGGCAGACCGTCAACACCCGGATCGGCGTCGAGTTCCTCGGCCTCGCCACGCGCGACCTCTCGCCGCGCATCGCCGGGTTGGAGTTCCACCTGGTCGGCGCCGAGCCCCACGGCTTCGGCATCGACAACCTGCGCTTCGGACGGCCCGACCAGGTCGAGGTGGCCGGGGTCGAGCCGCCGCGCGCGGTGCCGGAGCGGCCGCTGCTGCTGCCATGACCCAGCCACGCCGCGCCGCGCCGCTGCTCGCGCTGCTGCTGGTGGCGGGCCTCGCGCAGGGGGCGGGCGCGCAGGAGGCGGGCGCGCAGGAGGCCGTGGTGCGCATCGAGGAGCGCGCGTTCCGGGCCGGGGCGGGCCGGATCACGTTCAGCGAGGTGCCGTTGCGCACGCCGAACCCGGTCTATCCGCCCTCTCTCTACCGCGGCGGGCCGGACAGCCCGACGGTGCGGTTCGGCGGGCATTTCCGCGGCCGCCGCCTCGGCACTCGGGCGGAGTGCCCCCCCACCGTGCGCCTCAGCGGCTGTCTCGTCGGCGCACCCTCTGGCCCGCTCGCGCTCGATCCCGGGGCGCCGCAGGTGATGACGCTGCCCAATGTCGGCGTCCCTGGCAGCGACAGCCCGGAGCTTGGCGGCACGCCGACCTGGAACGGGCCGATCGCGGTGCTGTTCGATCGCGACCTCGCCGCGGTCGGCCTCCAGGGCGGGTATTTCGACACCCCGCGCGGCGTCGCCGTGACGGTGTACGACCGCCAGGGCCGTGTGCTCGGCCGTACCATCAACCGCGGCACCGGCTTCGAGTTCATGGGGCTGGCGACGCGCGACCTCGCGCCGCGCATCGCCGGGCTCGAGTTCCACCTCGTCGGACCCGAGCCCGCCGGCTTCGGCATCGACAATCTCCGCTTCGGCGCGCCCGAGCAGGTGGATCTGCCGGGCGTACGGCCGCCGCCGCGCGACCCGCCGCCCGCGCGCGCGCCGGAACGGCCGATGCTGCTGCCCTGAGCAGCGGCGGGCGGGCATCTGGGCCCTGTTTCGCGCGCGGCCGCCCCACCAACCCGGCGCGCGATCCGGACATCAGTTCAGCGGCAGGCCGAGCAGGTCCGTGCCGGCGGCGGCATCGACCCGCCGGATCGGACGCGCGAGCTCGACATAGGCCGCGAACCGGTCCGCCATCAGCCGCAGAGTGGCCGCCTCGGGCCCGGCGTTCTCGCTCTTCCACACGGCCAGCTGCTCGCGCAGCACCGCGAGCGGGGTGTCGAGCTGCTGCATCGTCAGGTCGTCGAGCACGCGCCGCGTGGTCTGCTGGTTGAGCGCCCAGGGCGCGCGCGCGCGCTGGTAGCGCGCGAGCAGGTCGTCACGCTCCTGGCCTGCCGGCATCCGCCGTGCCTCCTCGATGCTCTGATCCAGCCCGGCCACCACGTCGCGCGCGTTGCGCCAGCCGCGCACCAGCACCGCCCCGGCGCCGATCGCGCTGCGCGCCGCGCGCCCCTCGGCATCGGCGCGCGCGAACCGGTCGGCGACGATCGCCTGGCGCACGCGCCGCACCGCCTCGCGCTGGTCGGGCGTGGTGACGCTGCGCTCGAGCACGCGCGACAGCTCGATCGGGTCGTCCTCCAGCCGCGCGCGCGTCTCTGCGGCCTCGCGCTCCCAGGCCTCGCGCAGCGCGGTGCCGCGGCCGAGGTCGGTGAGCACCTGCAGCCCGATCGCGAGCCGGAGCCCGAGCGTCGGCAGCGCGAGCGGGCTGCCGTCGACGTCGATCGGCGGATACTCGGTGCGCAGCGCGAGCCGCGCGCGGTCGGGCGGCGTGCGCACGTCGCCGCCCTTGGCGATGATGCCGCCGATCCGCCCCTGCGGGCGGCCGCCGCGGTTCGGCCGGAACGGGTCATGCACCATCTCGGCGGCGTTGCCGAGGATGTCATGCAGGCCGAGCGGGTTGGGCTTCAGCATCCCGACGGGGCGCATCTGCGGGCGCGACCCGGGGCGGAACAGGTGCGCGTAGCCGGTGATCGGCCCGTCCATTTCGAACAGCGGCGCGCGGAACGCGGTCTCGGGCACGGCGGTCCCGCCGCGCGCGGCATATTCCCACTCCGCCTCGGTGGGCAGGCGGAAGAAGGCGCGCGCCTCGCCCTCGTCGGGCAGCGCCGCCGCGCCGTGCCGGCGCGCCGCGGCCGAGGCGAGCTCGGCAAAGCGCGCCGCCTCGGCCCAGGTGAGCTCGGTCTGCGGCAGCGGCCGTTGCGCCGCCGCAAGCTGGCCGAGCGCGGCACAGCCCTGCACCGCGGCGACATACTGCCCGCGCGTCACCTCGTACTTGCCGATCCAGCCATGCGCCTCCGCGCCGCGGCCGAACGCGCCGGCGAGGAACACGTCGCGCGCATACTCGGAATAGGCGGCGTCGGTGTCCTCGTCGCCGATGATCGCGCGGCGGTCGGCCAGCGCGCCGTCACCGACCGGGATCGGCACCTTGCGGAACACGATCCCGACCTCGCAGCCGATCGGCACCACCAGATCGCCGTCGGCCGGGCGCGGGTTCCACCACGGGCCCTGAGCCGCCGGCGCCTGGGCGAGCGCCTGGGCGAGTGCCATGGCGGCGAGGCAGGCGGCCGGCACCGCCGCGAGCACGGATCGAAGCATCGTCCCCTCCGTCAAGTCTCCCGCAATCCCTCGGCCGGCTCGATCGCGAGGATCGGCCTGAGCGCGCCAAGCCCCGCCCCGAGCGCGAGCGCAAGCGCAACCGCGAGCGCGCCGGCGAGATCGACCGCGCGCACGCGGCAGAGCGGCGCGCCGCCGAGATAGGCGCCGGACAGCGCCGCGTTCATCGCCGCCGCGACCGCGAGCGTGACCGCGGCCGCGACCAGCCAGCCGAACCCGGCCACCAGCGCACCCTGCGCGAGCGGGAACACCGCGAGCGCGCGCCGGCCGAGCCCCATCAGCCGGAGCAGGCTCAGGCTGCGCCGCTTGCGTTCCACGTTGGCCCACAGGCTCGCGCCGAGCGCGACACCGACGCCGGCGACGGCGCAGCCGAGCAGGATCGCGAACAGCACGGTGAGGTTGGCATCGAGCCGCCGGGTCCAGGTGATCGCACCGGCATTGGTCTGCACGTTCAGCCCCGCCGCGGTGAGCTCGGCATCCAGGCGCTCGACGTCGTCGATGCCGGCCGCATAGAGCCGGAACGAGGGGAACAGGCGCTCGGCCGGCGGCTCGGTGCCGGGCCAGCCGCGCGACGGCACCGCGCGGCCCTCGAGGAAGTCCTCGAGATCGGCGACCAGGCCGATCGGGGCGAACACCGCCGCGCGCTCGGTCGCGCGGCCCGGCGCGACCGCGGCGATCCGCACCGTCACGTCGGCGCGCGCGCGCTCCGCCCCGGCGCGTACCGCGAAGACCAGGATCGTCTGGCCGGCCGCGAACGGCCCCTGGCGCGCCAACCGCTCGCTGATCACCACCGCGTCCGCGGCGATGCCGGCGCCGAGCGCGCCCAGCACGGGATCGCCCGGTCCCGAGGCCACCAGCTCGGCGCGCTGCCCGCGGATCGGGTCGTCTGTCCGCGCGACGTCGATCGAGAGCGAGAGCTCGCGCGTGCGCGGCGCGACGAAGCCGACATCCGGCCGCGCCGCCATGCGCTCGAACCAGCCAGCGTCGAAGGCGCGATGGCCGCGATGGATCACCTCGCGTGTGGCCGGATCCGCGCGCAGCTCGTCCAGCAGATGCTCGACCACGCCGGTCTTCAGCCCGAGCAGCAACAGCAGCGGCGCCATCACCGCCGCAACCGTGAGCGCGAAGCAGCCGAACAGCCGTCGGTCATGCGCCGCGTCCGCCATCGCGAGGCGCGCCACCAGCCCGACCCGGCGCGGCAGCCTCACGGCGCGACCACCGAGACCGCCGCGCCGTCGCGCGACGCGACCGCGAAGCGCACCACCGGCAGGCCGAGCCGCGCGACCGCGGCATGATCGTGGGTCGCGAGCACGAGTGCCGCCCCCTCGGCCTCGGTCTCGGCGAGCAGCAGCGCCATCACCTCCACAGCCATCGCGGGATCGACCGAGGCGGTCGGCTCGTCGGCGAGCACGACCGCCGGACGGTGGGCGAGCGCCCGCGCGATCGCAGCGCGCTGGCGCTGGCCGACGGAGATCTTCTCGGCCGGGCTGTCCAGCACGCGCTCGACGCCGAGCCGGTGCGCCAGCTCCTCGACGCGGTGCGGGTCGGCCCGGTCGGCCAGCCGCGCCGGCAGCGCGATGTTGCCGCGCACGGTGAGGAACGGCAGCAGCCCGCCGGTCTGCAGCACGTAGCCGATATGCTCGGCGCGCGCGCGCGCGAGCGGCGCCTCGTCGCCCTGCCAGGAGGCGGCGATGTCGAGCGGACCTCCGCCGGCATCGAAACTGAACCGTTCCGCGCCGGCATCCGGGCGCAGCACCAGCGCGAGCAGGTCGAGCAGCGTCGACTTGCCCGAGCCGGAGGGGCCGAGCAGCGCAAGCCGCGCACCCGGCGCGACGTCAAGCGCCGGCACCTCGAGCACGAAGCGCTGTCCGCCGCCCTCGCGCGTGCGCCGCACATTCCGGAGCGAGAACACCGCGCCGGCGGCAGGGCTCACGGCAGCATGGCGAGCGGCACCGGGAACATCTCCTCGCCGGGATCGCGCCCGCCGTCGAAGCTGACCCAGAGCTCGCGCGAGCGGCTGAACTCCTCGTAGGCGCGCAGCCGCTGCTCGAGCGTGTCGAGCATCTCGGTCTGCCGCCCGGCCCCCATGCGGCGCCAGGTGTCGCGGTCCAGCGCCGCGATCTCGCTGACATAGGGCAGGTCGTCGAGGTACTCGCCGAGCACGCCACCGAGCGTCTCGAGGCCGCGCTCGCGCAGTCGCGCGGGGTCGCGCGCGAGATGCGCGGCGACCGTGCGCAGCCGCTCGAACACGCCCGCCTCGTCGAGCATGTGCGCGCGGCCCTCGTCGATGATCAGCTTCACCGCCTGGGCGAGGTCGTTCAACTGGTTGCGCGTCAGCAGCACGCGGATCTCGAGATTGTCCGCCTCGGGCCTGTAGCGGTCGGCCGCCCAGCCACGCACCAGGTCGGGGGCGGCGGCGCGGTCGCGCCGGCCGAGCCAGGCGAGCCGCATCGCATGGCCGAGCAGGGCAGCCTGGGCGGCGATGTCACGCTCGCCTGCCCCGGCGGCGGGCGGCGGCGCGGCCCCGCCCTGCTCCGCCATCCTGAGCAGCATCGCGGTCAGGCTTTCCACCTGGCGGCCGAATGCCTCCGGATCGCCGTTCTCGACCGGGAAATAGGCCGTGCCGAGATTCGGCCGCGTGGTCAGCGGCACGTACTGCCGCTCGGCGGAGGCCCAGTTGCGCCGGCCCTGCGGTGTCCTGAGATGCAGCGCCATGATCGCGGTGTCGCGCGCGCGGGCGAGCTCACGCAGCTCCGCCGGGCCGAGGCCGGTGGCGCTGAACCGGTCGCGCCGGTTGCCGGCATCGGTCACCAGCACGATGAAGCGCGCGGCGATGTCGCTCCAGTCCAGCCGGTCCATCGCGGCGACGATGCCGGCGAAGCTGTCCTCGTCGAACGAGAGGCTGTCGACATTGGTCGCGCGCATCTCGCCGATCTTGCGCACGAAGGTCTCGGGGTCGGCGCCGTCCTCGAAGGTGGCGAAGATCTTGCTGACGTAGTCGAGCCGCGGCTGCACCTCGAGACTGTTCTGGAATCCCACCAGCGCGAAGCGCGCCCGCGCGCCGAGCGGCGTGCCGGCGACCGAGCGCACGATCCGCGTCAGGCTCGCACGCACGCGGTCGATGTAGGGGTCCATCGACAGGGTGGTGTCGACCACGAAGGCCACGCCGACGGTGAACTCGCGCTCGTCCGGCGGCGCCTCGCCGACTGGTACGGAGGCGACCTCGACGATGCGGAAGTCGCGCCCGTCCTGGAACACGATCTCCTCGGCCTGGAGGATCGGGAGCAGGTAGAACTGCCGCGCGATGTCCACATGGGTGGTCGGCTCGGCGGCGATCACCGGGAAATCGTCGGGCACGGGCGGACGCGCGGCGATCTCGGCGAGCCGCTGCGCCTCGGCGTCCACGGCCGCCCCGCCGAGCATCGCCACCAGCGGATCGCGCTCGCGGAAGAACAGCGTGCGTGCGCGGCCGGCGGGGTTGTGGAATACCGCCGTCATGGTGTGGCGCCACTCGATCGCGCGCTCGGCCGGGATCCAGCCCAGCGGCGTTCCGCGCGCGGCACGGCCCACTTCGAGCCAGGTCGCACCGCCCGGCGCGGCGTGCCGCGCGAAGACGTAGAGCGGCGTCAGCGGATTGAGCGCCTCGCCGCCGGCCGCCGCGCCCGGCGCGGCGACCGGGCTGGCGCCCGGGCGGCTCAGCACGCGCTGACGCAGCGTGCGCTTGCCCTCCATCAGCAGGGCCTCGCGTACCGCCCCGGCGGCGGGGGCGCGCTGGCCCCGCGCCGGCGCCGGGAGGGCGCCGACGACCGCCGCGCCCGCCGCCGCCAATCCAAGCTCTCGCCTGCCGATCCGGCTCATCCGTACCCTCCTCTGCCGGCCGCGCCGCGGCGGCGGCTCATCCTCCCTCGACGCGCCGCAGCAGTTCCGCCGCCTCCGCCGCGTCCGTCCCGCCACCCACGGCCTCCGTGCGCAGCCGGCCGACGAAGCCGTCGAGCGCACTCTGCGCACCCTCCGCGTTGCCCGCCACCGCCTGACGGTAGAGGTCGAGGGCGCGGCCGCGGTTTGGCGTGCGCAGCGGCCCGCCCTCGCGGAAGCCGTGCGGATCATAGAGCCTCGCGAGCGCGAGCGCTGCCTCGCCGTGGCCGCTGCGCGCCACCGTGCCGACCAGCAGGCTCACCGCCAGGTCGTTGGCGGTCTGCCCGCCCCGCTCCAGCAGGCCGCGTGCAAGCCGCGTCGCCTGCTCGGGGGTGAGCTCGCGCAGCCGCTCGCGCGGACAGGCACCGTCCAGCACCTGGTCGACATCGAGGCAGGGATCGGCGGGCTGGACCTGTTCGGTCTCGGCGGGCCGCGGCGGGACCGGCGGCTCGGTCCGCTGCTCGGCCACCGCGGGCGTGTCGCGCACGAGGTCGTCCCAGAACCACAGCGCCGCGGCGGCGCCAAGGCCGATCAGGAAGAACGCGAGCACCGCGATCCAGGCGGCGGTCTTGATCCGGGTGTCGCTGTCGCGGATCGGCGGCGTGCCGGTCACGGGCGGCGGGTCGACCTGCCGCCGGGACGGCGGGGGCGGTGGGGGAGGCGGCGGTGGAGGAGGCGGCGGCTCGGGCGGCGCCGGCTCGGGCTCGGGCTCCGGGACCGGCTCGGGCTCCCCGCGCGGCGCCGGACGGGCGGGCGGCCGCGGCGCCTCCTCGCGCGGCGGGGCGGGCGGGGCCTTGCCGCGCGGGATCGGCGGCCAGACATCGCTGCCCTCCGCGCCCGTGCCGACCAGGCGTACCAGCACCGCCGTGCCGGGATCGATCCAGTAGGAGACCTCGTTGCCGAACAGCAGCCACAGCTCGTCGCCGCGCTTCTCGACCGCGCGCGGCGCGAGCGGCGGCGCGTTCACGGTCCAGCCATGCGGGCCGAGGAGGTTGTTCTCGCGCCCGAACCGTTCGATCGCGAACCGGGGGAGTTCGCGCGTCGCCGGCACCGGGCTGAACACGAGCGCGCCGGTGACGTCGCCGCCGTCGTCGATCTTCTCGATCCGGAACTCCACGCGCTGTCAGGCAAGCGCCTTGATGATGGTGCCGAGCGCGCGGTTCTCGTCCTCGTCAACCGTGCCAGCGCCCTTGCTGTCATAGACGTTGCGGCGCACCGCGTGCGCCAGCGCGTCGGTCCAGCCGACGGCGAACAGCGCGGCGGCGGGCTCGGGCTCGTCGTCGATCTCGAAGTCGGGACCCGGCGGTGGCGGCGGGGTGAACACCGGTGCGCCCGAGCCGCCGAGCTTCGGGCGGTCCTCGATCAGCGCGCCGTCGATCCGGCAGCCGCAGAAGTTGACGTGCTCCGAGACCAGCATGGCGCTTGCGAGCGCGTGGCGCTCGGCGGCGAGGTCGAAGCGCTCGGTGCGCCCACCGGCGCGCAGCCCGGCGGCGATGCGCTCGGCGAGGCCGAGCCGCCCGGCGGCCGCAACCAGCTCGATCGACAGCGCGTCGGCGTGCGCGGCGTCCAGCCCGAAGCGGCCGCGCAGCGAGGCTTCGGCGCTGAAGCGGCGTACCTTGCCGATCCAGGCCTCGACGATCGCCTCGGCGCGCTCGGCCGCGCCGTCGCGCATCCGCGCGGGCGCGGCGGCCGGTGCGGCCGCCGCCGCCGCCGCGGCGCCCTGGCGTGTGCGCTCGAACAGCGCTCGCGCGGCACCCGCCCGCGCCGGTGCCGGCGCCGCCGGCGCGGACCCCGACGCCGCCGGGGCGGCGGAGGCCGAGCCGTTGCGCAGCATCACCTCGCGCGCCTCCGTCGGGGTCAGGTGCAGGTGCGACAGCAGGGCAGCGAACCTGCCGGCATCGGCGCAGCCGATCAACTGGTCGATCACCGGCTCGATCGCGGCCATGCGCTTGGCGAACTCGGCCTCGAGATCGTCGCCGACATGCCACTCCGAGAGCCGGCGGCGCATGTTGGCGCGCCGCGTCGCGATCTGCCCCGCCACCTGGTCGAGCTTGAGCCGCGGATTGCACACCGGGGCAAGGCGCTCGACCAGGTAGCTCATCCCCGCGTCGTTGAGCCGGAACACCTCGGCCCAGGCGCGCGCGGGATCGCGCATGTAGCGGCGCACATCCGGGTGGGCCGCGAACTCCACCCCCCAACGCGCGATCTTCTCCTCGACGCCCGGGAGGTAGTTCAGCTCCACCCCATTGGCGTCGATGTTGGACAGGCTCTGCGACTTGCCCGGGTTGCGCGCGAGCAGGATGTTGTCGAACGGCCGGCCGGGATGCCAGGCGTCGAGCCAGCCGTTCGCCTCCTGCAAGGGCTGCTGCAGCGAGGCCTTGATGCGCGCCTCCCAGAGATCGTTGGAGCTCGCGGCCTCGTCGCGCCCGGGGGTGCGGTTGAAGTGCATGTCCATCCGCGTCAGCAGGATGAACAGCGAGGTCTCGACGCGCGCGCGGTCGGCCGCCTTCTCGCCGTGGGTGCGTTCGATCCACTGGCGGATCGACTGGCGGATGGTCGCGTCGTAGGGGTTGTTGCTCTCCTTGATGCAGAGCAGCAGCGCGTTCAGTTCGCGCTCGGCGGCGTAGCGCTCGAACAGATAGGCCACCTTGCCGCGCAGGAAGTAGAAGCCGAGCTGCTTCGGATCGGCCGGGATCTCGTCGCCATGGTTCTTGCCCGCCCGCTCGCGCGCGCCGGGGAAGTCAAGCAGGTCGGTACGCTCCAGGATCGGCCAGGGCAGCTCCATCATGGTGATCTGCAGCTCGGCGATCAGTGCGGTCAGCTCGGGCCGGGTCAGGCGCGTGCGCGCCCCGTTCATCGCCACGATCTCGATCTCGGGCTGCGCCGGATCGTGCAGATGGTCGAGCGTGTCGACCGACAGCACGCTCTCGGTCTTCGGCACCAGCGCCGCGATCGGCGCGAAGGCGTCGCGGTCGAAGCGGAGTGCGGCGAGCCGGCCGGCCAGCCGCTCGATCAGCGCCGTGAAGGGCGGGAAGCGGTTCCACAGCAGCGCGTAGAGCTCGAGCCGGCGCGCGAGCGGCAGGCGCGGCAGCACGGCGGCCATGCGGTCCCAGAACACGCCGCGGAAGTCCTGCGCGGTGACATAGGAGCGGAACTCGCTCTCGAAGTAGTCCTGGAGGTCCCAGACATCCTCGGCCACCACCTCGCCGTGCTCGGGCCCGGAGGCGGCGTCGGCCTCGGCGCGCGAGAGGGCCTCGGCCGCCTCGCCCGGCGCGACCGCGCCCGCCGCCTCCGGGTCCTTGGCGTCGCGGTACCAGGAATTGGCGAGGATCTTCACGAGGTCGATCTCGGTCAGCAGCCGCAGCCGGGCGGGGAACCCGTCGGGCCCCTTCTCGCGGCGCATCGTGAAGCGGGTGACGAGCCCCGTGGCCTCCTTCTCGCTTTCGGGGTTGATCTCGGCGAGGAAGCCGCGCGGACGGTCGAGGTCGGCGAACAGCTCCTTGCCGGGCGGGCGGGCCAGCGTGCTGATCAGATAGGACTTGCCGGCCTGCGAGAGGCCGTAGACGCCGACCGCGAGCGGCCGGCGCGCGGCGGCGGCGAGCTTGCGCGCCTCCACCGCGGCGAGCCGGAACTCCTTCTCCAGGACGCCGCGCTGGGCCGAGATCCGCTTCGGGTACTGGCGGAACCAGCCGAGCGCCTCGGTCGCGGCGCGCTCGGTCGCGGTGCACAGTGCCGCAAGCCGCGCGGTGTCAGCGTCGTCGGTCATCGCCCCCTCGTCCCGGCCGGTCAGCCGGGGAGTGCATCGAGAATGGCATCGAGCGTATCGAGCTGGCCGGTGTCGAGCCAGTAGAGGCCGCCCTCGCCGGGCAGGGTCTGCAGGCGGAGCCGGACCGGCTTGATCAGCGGGTTGTCGTTGGCGTCGTACACCCGGTCGTCGACGTCGAACAGCGCCGCCGCGTCCGACTGCGCCGCATCGGGCGGCGTGCGCTTCAGCATCAGCTTGAGCGGCAGCATCAGCCCGCGCGCCGCCTCGGCGCTGCTGAACTCGATGCAGTAGAGCGGGCTCGCCGGCCAGCGCTCGGCGCGGAACTGCTTGAAGCCGATGAAGGTGCGGCCCGAGAACGGCAGCGGCCGCTCGGCCGCCTCGCCCGGCGCGGAGGCGGCGTCGAGATCGACC
>NZ_JBHYDW010000032.1:0-20297 GCF_051860475.1 Elioraea sp.
CAGCAAGGGCCGCGGCAATAGGCGATCACCTCGCGGTCGCGCGGCAGTGCGGCGATCGCCGCGTCGAGACGATCGAGCGGCACGCTCGGCGCGCCCGGCAGGTGGCCAGCGGCGAACTCGTCCTCGGGCCGCACATCGAGCAAGGTGACGCTGCCTGCCCTGAGGTGGGCAAGCAGGTCCGCACGCGACACGGGCTCGAAGCTGCCGTGGGACGTGAAGTGGGCCGCAACGCTCGGCAAGGTTGCGCTCGGCTGACCCACGACGCCATCCGCAACGGCACCGCCACCCTGTTCGCCGCGCTGAACGTGGTGGAGGGCACGGTGATCGGCCGCTACATGCAGCGCCGCCGGCATCAGGAGTTCATCCGCTTCCTCAACCAGGTCGAGACCGCGGTGCCGGCAGGGAAAATGGTTCACGCCGTGGTCGGAGCCGAAGGCGACGTGCAGCGGCACAACGACGCCACCCATAATCACCCCGAGGTGCGCGCCTGGCTCGTCCGCCATCCCCGCCGGACCTTCCACTTCACGGCCCGCCAGCGCCTCGTGGCGCAACGCCGTGAAGGGCTTTTTCCTGGCGCTCACCCGGTGTCGGCTCAAGCGCGGGGTCTTCGGCTCGCTGGTCGACCTCCAGGCCGCGATCAACCGCTACGTCGCCGAACACAACAGGCACCCCGAGCCCTTCACCTTGGACTGCCGACCCAGATCACGTCCTCGCAGCCTTACTCTGTGTGCTCACGGTGTTCCTTTGCCTCCCTGTCGCGATCGCGCCGCGGTCAACACACACACGAGCAGCGCTCGGACCAGCCTGGCGCCCGTTCGTCAACAGCCCCCCGAGCCACATTGCGGCGGAGCAGCAAATGAACCGAGAGGGCTCTCCCGCCAGGGAACTGAGTTTCCTGGACCTTGCACTTACGCCGCCCGCTTCGCCTCCCGGCGCCACTGCGTCAGCAGGAACTCCGTGTAGCCGTTCGGCTGCACCCGGCCTTTGAACACCAGATCGCACGCGGCGCGGAACGCCGGCCCGTCGAAGCCGGGCGCCATCGGCCGATACAGCGGGTCGCCGGCGTTCTGCCGGTCCACCACCGCCGCCATGCGCCGCAGCGTCTCCATCACCTGCGCCTCGCTCACCACGCCGTGCAGCAGCCAGTTCGCCACATGCTGCGACGAGATGCGCAACGTCGCCCGGTCCTCCATCAGCCCGACATCATTGATATCCGGCACCTTCGAGCACCCCACTCCCTGGTCGATCCAGCGGACCACATACCCAAGGATGCCCTGGCAGTTGTTGTCGAGCTCCGCCTGAAGGTCGGCCGGGTTCCAGTTTGGCCGGTCCACCACCGGGAACGTCAGCAGATCGCCGAGCTTCGCCCGCCGTCCGCCCCTGGCGAGCTCCGCCTGACGCACAGCCACGTCCACCTCGTGGTAGTGCAGAGCATGCAGCGTCGCGGCGGTCGGCGAGGGCACCCACGCCGTGGTCGCCCCTGCCTTCGGATGCCCGACCTTCTGCGCCAGCATCTCCGCCATCCGGTCCGGCATCGCCCACATGCCCTTGCCGATCTGCGCATGGCCCGGCAGCCCGCAGGCGAGCCCGACATCGACGTTGTTGTCCTCGTAGGCCGCGATCCACGGCGTGGACTTGATGTCGTTCTTGCGGATCATCGCCCCGGCCTCGATCGAGGTGTGGATCTCGTCGCCGGTGCGGTCGAGGAAGCCGGTGTTGATGAACACCACCCGATCCGGCACCTGCGCGATGCAGGCGGCGAGGTTCAGCGTCGTGCGCCGTTCCTCGTCCATGATCCCCATCTTCAGCGTGTAGCGCGCGAGCCCGAGGAGGTCTTCAACCCGCGCGAACAGAGCGTCCGCCCATGCCACCTCCTCCGGCCCGTGCATCTTCGGCTTGACGATGTAGACCGAGCCCACGCGGCTGTTCCGCACGCTGCCGAGCCCCTTGAGGTCGTGCAGCGCGATCAGGCTGGTCACCGCGCAGTCGAGCATCGTCTCCGGCGTCTCGTGGCCCTCCGCGTCCAGCACCGCGTCGGTCATCATGTGATGGCCGACATTGCGCACCAGCATCAATGACCGGCCGTGCAGCGTCACCGCGCCACCATTGAGGCCGGTCCAGCTGCGGTCAGGGTTGAGCCGCCGCTCGACCATCCCTCCGCCCTTCGGGAACCTCGCGACGAGCTTGCCGGTCATCAGCCCGAGCCAGTTGCGGTACACCTCGACCTTGTCGGCGGCATCCACCGCCGCGACCGAGTCCTCGCAGTCCTGGATCGTCGTCACCGCGCTCTCGAGCACCACGTCGGCGACGCCGGCGGGATCGTCCCTGCCGATGAAGTGGGCGCGGTCGATGACGATCTCGATGTGCAGCCCGTGATGGCGCAGCAGCACCGAGGACGGCCCGGCTGCGTCGCCGGCGTAGCCGATGCACTGCGCCGGGTCGCGCAATCCGGTCGCAGTCCCCCCCTTCAGCGTCACCGCGAGCGCGCCGTTGGCGATCGCATAGCGCGTCGCATCGGCGTGGGTTCCGCTCGCCAGCGGCGTCGCCTGATCGAGCACTGCGCGCGCCTTCGCGATCACCCTCGTCCCGCGCGCCGGATCGTAGCCGCGGGCGTTCAGGTCGACCGGCGCCAGCGCGTCCGTGCCATAGAGCGCATCGTACAGGCTGCCCCAGCGGGCGTTCGCCGCGTTCAGGGCGTAGCGCGCGTTCGATACCGGCACCACGAGCTGCGGGCCGGCGATGCGCGCGATCTCGTCATCCACCCTGGCGGTGCGCACCTTGAACGGGTCGGGCGGCGGCAGAAGGTAGCCGATCTCGCGCAGGAAGGCCTCGTAGGCGACCGGGTCGTGCGGCTTGCCCCGTCGTGCGGCGTGCCACGCGTCGATCTGCGTCTGCAGCGCGTCGCGCTTGGCCAGGAGGGCGGCGTTGCGGGGAGCGAGGTCGCGGAGCAGCGCCGCATATCCGGTCCAGAACGCCTCCGGATCGATCCCGGTGCCGGGTGCGGCCTCCTCGGCGATGAACGTCGCCAGCGCCTTGGCAATCCTCATCCCGCCGATCTCAACGCGATCCATATGGTTGTGCCTCCTCGAACCCGCTTGGCCAGGGGTATTTCCGATCCCGGCGCCCTTGTCGAGGGCGCGCGCCTGCCCTTGCCTCACCCCATCACCATCGGGCAGGTTGACCGCTCATCATTCCTTGCGGGGCCGTCGCGGCTCCGCCCAGCAGGACAGGGGTCGGGAATGCGCCTTGCGGTGCTGAAGGAACGCCGGCCGGGCGAGGCCAGGGTCGCGGCCACGCCCGATACGGTGAAGAAGCTGCTCGGGCTCGGCCTGTCAGTGGCGGTCGAGGCCGGGGCGGGCGAGGGGGCTTCGGTGCCCGATGCCGACTATGCCGCCGCCGGCGCCGAGATCGCCCCCGATCCCGCGTCCGCACTCGCTGGCGCTGGAATCGTGTTCTGTGTCCGCGCCCCGCTCGGCCCCGGCGAGGGCGCGGTGGATCACCTGGCGCTGATCCCGCGCGGCGCGCTGCTGGTCGGCACACTGAACGTGTGGGAGGACGCCTCCCGCGTCGCCGCCTATGCCGAGCGCGGGATCGATGCCTGTGCGATGGAGCTGCTGCCGCGCATCACCCGAGCCCAGAGCATGGACGTGCTGTCCTCGCAGGCGAACCTCGCGGGCTACCGCGCGGTGATCGAGGCGGCGGCGGAGTACGGCCGCTCCTTCCCGATGATGATGACGGCCGCCGGCACGGTCGCGCCGGCGAGCGTCCTTATCATTGGCGCCGGGGTTGCCGGATTGCAGGCGATCGCAACCGCCCGGCGTCTCGGCGCCCGCGTCTCGGCCACCGACGTGCGCCCGGCGGCCAAGGAGGAGATCAAGTCACTCGGGGCTGCCTTCGTCGGCGTCGAAACCGAGGAGACCAAGGCCGCCCAGACCGCCGGCGGCTACGCAAAGGAGATGAGCGACGAGTTCCGCCGCCGCCAGGCCAAGCTCATGGCGGAGACGGTGAAGAAGCAGGACATCCTCATCTGCACCGCGCTGACCATGGGCCGGTCGGCGCCGAAGATCATCTCCGCCGAGATGGTGGCCTCGATGAAGCCCGGCAGCGTGATCGTCGACATCGCTTCGGATGCCGGGGGCAACTGCGCCCTGACCGTACCGGGCGAGCGGAGCGTTACCGCCAACGGCGTGACGATCCTGGGCTGGCGCAACTGGCCCGGGCGGATTGCGGTCGCGGCCTCGGCGCTCTATGCGCGCAACCTGCTGACCTTCCTGGCCGCCTTCTGGGACAAGGAGGCGAAGAAGCCCAATCTCAAGCCCGAGGACGAGATCGTCCAGGGCGTGGCGCTGACCCGGGGCGGCGCCGTGGTCCATTCGCATTTTGCCGGGAAGCCGGCCGCAGCCGCGTAACCGAGGGAAACAGCATGAGCATGAGCGACATCGCGGGACGCGCGGGCGAGATCGCGCGCGAGGCGGCTGGACTGGCCGAACGGGCGCAGGCCCTCGCGCTCGAGGCGGCCGCCGCGGCGCAGCCGGTGGCCGAGGTGGCCGAGCCCTTCCTGTTCCTGCTGACGATCTTCCTGCTGGCCTGCTTCGTCGGCTACTACGTCGTCTGGAACGTCACCCCGGCGCTGCATTCGCCGCTGATGGGCGTGACCAACGCGATCTCCTCGGTGATCGTGGTCGGCGGCCTTCTTGCCGTCGGGCTCGCCGAGGACACGATCGCGCGGGTGTTCGGCTTCTTCGCGGTGCTGCTGGCCTCGGTGAACATCTTCGGCGGCTTCCTGGTCACGCACCGGATGCTGTCGATGTTCCGCAAGAAGGGAAGCTGAGCGCCATGGGTGCCGCCGTCACGACGCTCGCCTACCTGGTCGCCTCGGTCTGCTTCATCCTCGCGCTGCGCGGGCTCTCGCATCCCGAGACCTCGCGCGCCGGCGTGACGTACGGCATGGCCGGGATGGCGCTCGCGGTGCTCGCCACGCTGGTCCGCCCGGGCATGGGAGGCCATGTCTGGATCCTGATCGCGGTGGTGATCGGCGGCACGATCGGCACGATCATCGCCCGGCGCATCCAGATGACCGCGCTGCCGCAGCTCGTCGCGGCGTTCCACTCGCTGGTCGGCATGGCGGCCGTGTTCGTCGCCGCCGCGGCACTCTACTCCCCGCAATCCTTCGGCATCGGCACGGTCGGCGCGATCAAGACCGCATCCCTGATCGAGATGAGCCTCGGCCTCGTGATCGGCGCGATCACCTTCTCGGGCTCCGTGATCGCGTTCGCCAAGCTGCAGGGGATCATGTCGGGCGCGCCGATCACCTTCCCGCAGCAGCACCTGCTCAATCTCGTCATCGCGATCGTGATCCTGGTACTCACCGTGATCTTCTGCGCGACCGAGAGCCACGCGCTGTTCTGGCTGCTGGCACTCCTCGCCTTCGCGATCGGGTTCCTGATCATCATCCCGATCGGCGGCGCCGACATGCCGGTGGTGATCTCGATGCTGAACAGCTACTCGGGCTGGGCGGCGGCGGGCATCGGCTTCACGGTCGGCAACCTGATGCTGATCATCGCGGGCGCGCTGGTGGGTGCCGCCGGTGCGATCCTCTCCTACATCATGTGCAAGGGGATGAACCGCAGCATCATCAACGTGCTGCTGGGCGGCTTCGGCAGCGAGGGCGGAGCGGCCAGCGCCGCCGCCGCGGGCGAGCGCAGCGTGCGTGCGGGTGCCGCCGAGGATGCCGCCTTCATCATGAAGAATGCCTCCAAGGTGATCGTGGTGCCGGGCTACGGCATGGCGGTCGCGCAGGCGCAGCACACGCTGCGCGAGATGGGCGACCTCCTGAAGAAGGAGGGCGTGGAGGTGAAATATGCGATCCACCCTGTCGCCGGCCGCATGCCCGGGCACATGAACGTGCTGCTCGCCGAGGCGAACGTGCCGTACGACGAGGTGTTCGAGCTGGAGGAGATCAACAACGACTTCGCGACCGCCGACGTCGCCTATGTCATCGGTGCGAACGACGTCACCAACCCTGCGGCCAAGACCGATCCGGCCTCGCCGATCTATGGCATGCCGATCCTGGAGGTGGACAAGGCCAAGACCGTGCTGTTCGTCAAGCGCTCGATGGGCTCGGGCTATGCGGGCGTGGACAACGAGCTGTTCTTCCGCCCCAACACGATGATGCTGTTCGGGGATGCGAAGAAGATGACCGAGGAGCTGGTGCAGGCGCTCGCGCATTGAGGGAGCAAGCTGTGGGCGTTGATCTGGACATTCCACCCACTATCGAGGTCGAGCTGGAAGGTAGACCTGAGGATGACGGCTACCCTACAGTTGAAGCCGTAAGCGCTCTGCTTGATCAGATTAAGGCCAGCGTACGCCGACTCAGCGTCATGGCTAACAGCATGGCTGCTCTCCAGCTTCGTATTATCCAAATTTCATTTAATTCTCCGCTCAAAATGAGAGTAGAACTTCACTCAAGAAAGAAGGACCAAGTTGATGTCAGCTTCCTGACTAGCAATTTCCTGAAGACCCTTGATGCTATTGAGAAGGAACATGATCTACCGGAATTTTCTTTTCCTGCATTTGATTCTCTGTCTGCGCTGGCCAAAACAGGAGCAACAAAATTTGCCTCAGCTAAACTGCGGATCGATAACATTGAATTTCAGCTGGATCGCCCGTTTGAAGAAAAAATTGAACAAATTGACCGTAAGAGCGTTTGGGTTTTTGGATCCGTTAATGGAAGACTGGAACAAGTAAATATTCATAATCAAAGGAACATATTTGCTATATATCCAATGACAGGCCCAAGGCGTATTATCTGCAGGTTCCATCGGAAGGACCTCGATCGGGTCGTCGGCGCGCTCGATCGACGTGTCGAGGTTTCTGGAAAATTGTACTATAGGCCCAACGCTTACTTTACACATCTCGTCGATGTCGATGAAATGAGAACATTTCCCATCCTTGTCCATGAAGATGTCTTTGCACGATTGTGGGGTATTGCACCAAAGTTGATAGGCCGGCAAGCAAGCGATGAGTTTGTTCGGGATCATCGAAATGCCTGGACCTAAGATCGTGTACTGGGATTCATGTGTTTATATAACTCTCCTTAAAGGAGGAGAGCAACGTGATGAAGTCGATATCAGCGCCATGAAAGACATGGCGACACGGCTCAGGCGCCGCGAGATTACCTTACTTGCGTCTGTGTTGGTGCTAACAGAAGTTCTTGATGCTCACCTGCCCGCCGGCGTCGATCGTATGTTTGAAGAGATATTTAATCTTGACAACGTAGAAAGAGTAAATGTGGATGCACCTATTGCATGCCTTGCTCACGATTTACGCAATTATTATATCGTAAACGATGAAGAATTTGGCGGCAAGACGTTAACTACACCAGATGCTATTCATCTGGCGACAGCGATCATACATCGGGCGTCAGAGTTTCACACTTTTGATGCCAGCGGCCGTGGTAATTCTATTGGCATACTTAAACTTGGGAACACTGTAGCTGACCATTCGATCAAGGTCTGCACACCGGGCAGAGGTGATTATGAGCCAAGACTTCTTTGAACTGGAACCGAGGGAAGGTGCTGACGACATGTCCAGATTGATGCCTGTGGTTTCTGTACCTCCGCCCGACGCCCCGCCCTACCGGCCGGACCCGTCCAGTCGGTTCCGCGTGAAGTTCGACGCCCGCGTCGACTTCGCCAATGGCGGCCATATCGAGGCGCAGGACTTCCTGCTCGACATCCCCGGCGAGAGCGTCACGCCCGAGCGGCTCGCCGAGATGATCGTCTCGGCGATGAACCTGCTGCGCGCCGGGCCGGTGACGATCACCCGCATGCAGGTCGTCCCGCGCGGCGCCCATGACGACGCGGCCCCCCCGGCCGTGGCGCCCGCCACGCCGGCGGCGTTGCGCGCGCACTCCGGCGAGGTGCGCGCGCTCGCCGCCGCCAAGACGATCACTCGGCTCGACACCTGGGCGCGGCGCTTCATCGCGCTGAGTCCGTTCTGCGTGGTCGCGTCCGCCGACGCGCGCGGCTGGTGCGATGCGACCCCGCGCGGCGATGCGCCCGGCTTCGTGCGCGTGCTGGACGACGCCACGCTGGCGCTGCCGGACCGGCGCGGCAACAACCGCGTGGATACGCTGCTGAACGTCGCCTCGAACCCCCGCCTGGGCCTTCTCTTCATGATCCCCGGCGTGCACGAGACGCTGCGGGTGAACGGACGCGCGCGGATCAGCACCGAGGCCGATCTGCTCGCCGAGATGCCGGCGCAGGGCAGGCTCCCGTCCTCGGCGCTCGTGGTCTCGGTCGAGGAGGTGTTCTTCCACTGCGGCAAGGCCCTGATCCGCAGCGAGATCTGGAACCCCGAACGACATGTCCCGCCCGGCACGATCCCGCCGATCGGGCGCATGATCGCCGAGCAGCTCGGCGGGATGGACCCCGACGCCGCCGAGGCCGACACGCTGGTCGGCTACCGCGACCGGCTCTACTGACGGCGCGCGCTGCTGACATCCGTGTGACCGAAACCCCGGCGCGCACCGGGGCGAAGCCTCGCTGCGGGCGGAAATCACTCCGCTTGCAACGAAGGAGTGGACCACATGGTGACTCGACGGACCATCGGTCTGGCGGCATCTGCGGTCGCGCTGGCAGCCGGGGGAGCGACTCTGTTGCGTCCCACGGCGGCCGCGGCGCGGACGATGACGCTGCTGGATGTGCTGAACGTCTCGCGCGACCTCTCCCGGTTCGCGGGGCTGGTGAAGGCGGCGGGCCTTGAGGGTGAGCTGTCCAAGCCCGGTCAGTTCGGCCTGTTCGCGCCGCACAACCCGTACTTCGAGAGCTTCCATGCGCCGACCATGGAGACGCTGGTGGGTGACCTGGGCCGGCTGCGGCGGGTACTGCTGCGGCACATCACCACCAAGCCGGTGATGGTCTATCCGGGCGGGCTCGGCAGCGAGCGTGGCGGTGATCTCGAGCTGCTGCGCACGGTGGGTGGCGATTCGGTCGCGGTCTGGAATGGCGGCGGCGGTCAGCCGCGCATCGAGGGCCGCGTGATCTGGGTCGCGAATGTCGCTGCCAGCAATGGCATCGCGCACTGCATCGACGGCCTCATCGGAGGCTGGACCGCCTGAGGGGCGTGAGGGGCGGATCCTGCCCGTCCCGCGCGGCTCTCCACCCCGGCTGCAGACGGGGTGACCTTCCGCGCGTTCAGCCCGCCGGCGCCGTTGCCTCGCCCACCGCCACGTCCACGCTCACCGTCATGCCGAGAAATCCGTTCGTCGGCCCGGTCCAGGACCCGGCGACCGGCACCGCCTGTTCCGGTGTGCGGGCGACCGCGACACGGATCAGGTTGCGCCCGGCGACCAGCCCGTTGGTCGGATCGAACTCGACCCACCCGGCGCCCGGCACATAGACGTCGCACCAGGCATGGGTGGCGCCGCCGCCGACCACCGGGGTTGCGGCATCGACCATCTCGGCATCGTACAGGTAGCCCGAGACGAAACGCGCGGCGAGCCCCAGGCTGCGGCACGCCTCCATCATCAACAGCGCGAAGTCGCGGCATGCGCCGCAGCCCGTGCGCAGCGTCTCCGGCGCGGACCGGGTGCCCTCCGCCTCGCGGGCCTCATAGCGGAACTCGGCCTGGATCGCGCGGGTGATGGCGATCAGCAGATCCGCCGTGCGCGTCGGCCCGGCGGCGCTGAGGAACCGCTTCGCCCACGTATCGACAAGCCGGTCCGGATCGGGGTCGTGGCGGCGCAGCGCCGGGGCGAGATCCTCGGCCTCCTCGGCGGGATAGGCAAAGGGATGAGTCTCGGCATAGGGCTCGATCAGGGCGGCGACGTCGGGCGGATCGGCAGGGAAATGCCCGAGGGTCATGCGCGAGACGATCTCCAGCGTGTCAGACGGCGCGGCGAAGCTCGCGATCGCGACCGAGTTGCCGAACACGTCGTGCTTCCAGCGCAGCGACGCCGCCGGCGTGATCGCGAGCGTGGCCTCAATCAGCCGCAGGTCGTGGCTGTCGCGCGGGCGCGTCATCAGCCGGTGATCGCCGAACGTCACGGCGGCGGCGTAGCGGTAGAGGGCGCTGTGGGTGATCGAGACGGTTGGCATCGCCTTGGCCGCGGCGGGGAAGGGGGAAGTCCCCTACACCGTCCGCGGCGGCCCGGCCACCATGCGGCTGTTCTCCTGTGCGCGATGCCTGGTGTCTGGCGCATCCGGCCCGCCGCGGCACCGTTGTATCTCAGGGCCGTCCTGCCCTTGCCGGGCCCGCCCCGCTGCGCTACACGCGGCCCCTCTCGGGCGGGCGCCCGCCCTGCGGGCGTGGCGGAACTGGCAGACGCGCCGGATTTAGGTTCCGGTGACGCAAGTCGTGGGGGTTCAAGTCCCTCCGCCCGCACCATCGTTGCGGCCGGTTCGCGGGACCGGAGGATCGGGGTCGGATTGCCATGCAGGTGACGGAAAAGAGCTCGGAGGGTCTGAAGCGCGCCTTCGCGGTCGTGCTGCCCGCCGCGGACATCGCCGCGCGGCGCGAGGCGAGGCTCGCCGAGATCGGCAAGGACCTGCGCCTGCCCGGCTTCCGTCCCGGCAAGGTGCCGGCGAAGATCGTCGCCCAGCGCTACGGCCAGGCGGTGATGGGCGAGGTGCTCGAGCGCTCGCTGGACGACGCCGCACGGCGCATCGTGACCGATCGCGGGCTTAAGCCGGCGGTGCAGCCGAAGGTTGAGATCGTCAACTGGGCGGACGGGGCGGATCTCGAGTTCAACCTCGATGTCGAGCTGCTGCCGGAGATCACCGTACCCGACCTCGCGGCGATCGAGGTCGAGAAGCTGGCCGCGGCGCCGTCCGATGACGAGGTCGCCCGGCGGCTCGAGGAGATCGCGAAGCGGCACCGCAACAGCGAGGCGATCGAGGAGACCCGCCCGGCTGTTGCAGGCGAACTCCTGGTGGTGGACTTCACCGGCCGGATCGACGGCCGCGCCTTCAAGGGCGGCACGGCCACCGACATGGAAGTGGAGGTCGGCGGCGCGGGCTTCGTGCCGGGGTTCACCGAGGGGCTGGTCGGGCTCTCGCCCGGCGAGACGCGCGAGGTCACCGTCACCTTCCCCGAGGCCTATCCGGCCGAGGACCTCGCCGGCAAGACCGCCGTCTTCAGCGTCACCGCCAAGGCGCTGCGCCGGGCACTGCCGCCCTCGATCGATGATGCGTTGGCGTCGAAGCACGGCTTTGCCGATCTGAACGCCGTGCGGGAAGCGATCCGCGGCTCGATCCAGCGCGAGTACGACCAGCTCTCGCGACTGAGGCTGAAGCGCGCGCTGCTCGACAAGCTCGCCGAGCAGGCGGCCTTTCCCGCGCCCGAGGCGATGGTGGAGGCCGAGTTCGGCGCCATCTGGCAGCGGATCGAGCAGGACATGAAGGCAGGCCAGCTCGACGAGACCGACAAGGGCAAGGACGAGGCGACCCTGAAGTCGGAGTACCGGGCGATCGCCGAGCGGCGGGTGCGGCTTGGCCTGCTGCTCTCGGAGATCGGCCGCGCCAACAACCTGACCGTGTCGCAGGACGAGCTCAAGCGCGCGATCATCGCGGAGGCGCAGCGCTACCCGGGCCAGGAGCGCAAGGTCCTGGAGTACTACCAGCAGAACCCGCAGGCGATCGAACGCTTCCGCGCACCGATCTTCGAGGAGAAGGTGATCGACTACGTGCTGGCGCTCGCCAAAGTCAGCGAGAAGCCGGTTGACCCCGACGAGCTGATGCGCGACCCGGAGGCCGACGGCGCCTGACCCGCCCCCGGCAGGGGGTGGCTGGCAGGCCGGCCGAGGCGGCCTATATTCCTGTGAGACGCCTGGCCGGGACTCGGCCGGTACGCACCCCTGGACACGAGGTTCGACTGCGACGATGCGCGAGCGCGATCCGCTTGAGGTCTATGGCAACACGCTGGTGCCGATGGTGGTCGAACAGACCGCTCGCGGCGAGCGGGCGTTCGACATCTATTCGCGCCTGTTGAAGGAGCGGATCATCTTTCTCACCGGGCCAGTGTTCGACCAGGCGGCGAGCCTGCTCTGTGCGCAGCTCCTGTTCCTGGAGAGCGAGAACCCGAACAAGGACATCGCCTTCTATATCAACTCCCCGGGCGGGGTGGTGACGGCGGGGCTCGCGATCTACGACACGATGCAGTACATCCGCAGTCCCGTCAGCACCGTCTGCATCGGCCAGGCGGCCTCGATGGGCTCGCTGCTGCTGGCCTCGGGGGCTGCCGGCAAGCGCTATGCGCTGCCGAACAGCCGGATCATGGTGCATCAGCCCTCGGGCGGGGCGCAGGGCCAGGCGACGGACATCGAGATCCAGGCGCGCGAGATCCTGGCGGTGCGGGCGCGGCTGAACCAGATCTACGTCAAGCACACCGGCCAGGACCTCGAAACCGTCGAGCGGACGCTGGAGCGTGACCGCTTCATGTCGGGCGAGGAGGCCAAGGCCTTCGGCATCGTCGACCAGGTGGTGGAGAACCGGCCCGTCCCCGAGGCCGAGCGGAAGTAGCGTCCGCCTCGTCCGGCGGGAGGCAAAGGGGCGGCAGGCGCCGTGGCGCGCCGCTCCCCTCTCCTTGTGCCTGCCGGGGGTGGGGACTAACATCGCGAGGCGGAGGGACGCCCCAGAGTCGGGAGCGAGCATGAGCAAGTCGGGCGACTCAAAGAATACCTTGTACTGCTCGTTCTGCGGCAAGTCGCAGCACGAGGTGCGTAAGCTGATTGCCGGTCCGACCGTGTTCATCTGCGATGAATGCGTCGAGCTCTGCATGGACATCATTCGCGAGGAGCACAAGACGCACCTCGTCAAGACCCGCGACGGCATCCCGACACCGCGCGAGATCTGCAAGGTTCTCGACGACTACGTCATTGGGCAGGATCACGCCAAGCGTGTGTTGAGCGTGGCGGTCCACAACCACTACAAGCGGCTCGCCCACGGCCAGAAGAACAATGACGTCGAGATCGCGAAGTCGAACATCCTGCTGGTCGGCCCCACGGGATCGGGCAAGACCCTTCTGGCGCAGACTCTCGCGCGCATCCTCGATGTCCCTTTCACCATGGCGGACGCGACCACGCTGACCGAGGCCGGCTACGTGGGCGAGGATGTCGAGAACATCATCCTCAAGCTGCTCCAGGCGGCCGACTACAATGTCGAGCGGGCGCAGCGCGGCATCGTCTACATCGACGAGGTCGACAAGATCAGCCGGAAGTCGGACAACCCCTCGATCACGCGTGATGTCTCGGGCGAGGGTGTGCAGCAGGCCCTGCTGAAGATCATGGAGGGCACCATCGCCTCGGTGCCGCCGCAGGGCGGGCGGAAGCACCCGCAGCAGGAGTTCCTCCAGGTCGACACGGCCAACATCCTGTTCATCTGCGGCGGCGCCTTCTCGGGGCTCGAGCGGATCATCGCCGCGCGCGGCCGCGGCACGGCGATCGGCTTCGGCGCCGATGTGCGCAGCCCCGAGGACCGCCGCACCGGCGTCATCCTGCGCGAGGTCGAGCCGGAGGACCTGCTGAAGTTCGGCCTGATCCCCGAGTTCATTGGCCGCCTGCCGGTGGTCGCCACGCTGGAGGACCTCGACGAACAGGCGCTGGTGGACATCCTGACCAAGCCGAAGAACGCGCTCGTGAAGCAGTACGGCCGGCTGTTCGAGATGGAGGGGGTGAAGCTCACCTTCACCGACGATGCGCTGCGCGCCGTCGCCACCCGCGCGATTGCGCGGCGGACCGGCGCGCGCGGGCTCCGTTCGATCATGGAGAGCATCCTGCTCGCGACGATGTTCGACCTCCCCGGGCTCGACGGGGTCGAGGAGACCGTGATCAACCGCGAGGTGGCCGAAGGTCGGGCCAACCCGCTGTTCATCTACGCGGAACGGCGCGGCGAGAGCACGACCGCGTGACCTGACCGGCCGCCTGCGCGAACTGCGCGGCCGCCATCCGCGTCAAGGGGGGGTGTTCGGGGCCCCCGCTGACCATATCCCCCCGATCAAGGCCGGGGCCCGGCCGGCGAGGCAGGATGCGCGCCGGGTGGGCTGCCTGAGGAGAAAGCCGAAGACCATGACCGACACACCAGGGCTGCCCGCGCCGACCGGACCCCTCGCAGCGGAGACGCTGCCGGTCCTGCCGCTGCGCGACATTGTCGTGTTCCCGCACATGATCGTCCCGCTGTTCGTCGGGCGCGACAAGTCAGTGCGCGCGCTCGAGGCGGTGATGAAGGACGACAAGCAGATCCTGCTCGTCACCCAGAAGAACGCCGCGCAGGACGATCCCGGAGTGGACGACATCTTCCATGTCGGCACGGTCTCGACCGTGCTGCAGCTGCTCAAGCTTCCCGACGGGACGGTGAAGGTGCTGGTCGAGGGCGGCAAGCGCGCCCGCATCGCAGCCTTCAAGGAGACCGAGGCGTTCTTCGAGGCCTTCGTCGAGCCGATGGACGAGCAGGCCGCCGAGCCGCGTGAACTGGAGGCGCTGGCGCGTACCGTGGTCGGGCAGTTCGAGCAGTACATCAAGCTCAACAAGAAGATCCCGCCCGAAGTGCTGGTGTCGATCAACCAGATCGAGGATCCGGCCAAGCTCGCCGACACGGTCGCCTCGCATCTGTCGCTCAAGATCCCCGAGAAGCAGGAGCTGCTCGATACCCCTTCGGTCGCCGAGCGGCTTGAGCGCGTGTTCGCGCACATGGAGAGCGAGATCGGGGTGCTCCAGGTCGAGAAGCGCATCCGCAACCGCGTGAAGCGCCAGATGGAGAAGACCCAGCGCGAGTACTATCTGAACGAGCAGCTGAAGGCGATCCAGAAGGAGCTTGGCGAGGGCGAGGAGGGGCGCGACGAGGCGGCTGAGCTCGAGGAGAAGATCAAGAAGACGCGCCTCTCCAAGGAGGCGCGCGAGAAGGCCATGCAGGAGCTGAAGAAGCTCCGCACCATGAGCCCGATGAGCGCCGAGGCGACGGTGGTGCGCAACTACCTCGACTGGATGCTGTCGATCCCCTGGAAGAAGAAGACCAAGGTCAAGACCGACATCGAGGTGGCCGAGAAGGTCCTGAACGACGACCATTATGGCCTGGAGAAGGTGAAGGAGCGCATCCTCGAGTACCTCGCCGTGCAGGCGCGGAGTCCGAAGATCCGCGGGCCGATCCTTTGCCTGGTCGGGCCGCCGGGCGTCGGCAAGACCTCGCTCGGCAAGTCGATCGCGAAGGCGACGGGGCGGAACTTCGTGCGCATGTCGCTGGGTGGCGTGCGCGACGAGGCCGAGATCCGCGGCCACCGGCGCACCTATATCGGCTCGATGCCGGGCAAGGTCGTGCAGGGGATGAAGAAGGCGAAGTCGTCGAACCCGCTGTTCCTGCTCGACGAGATCGACAAGCTTGGGGCGGACTGGCGCGGCGATCCCTCCTCGGCCCTGCTTGAGGTGCTCGACCCCGAGCAGAACAGCACCTTCCAGGACCACTACCTGGAGGTGGACTACGACCTCTCCGACGTGATGTTCGTCACGACCGCAAACTCGCTGCGCATGCCCCAGCCGTTGCTGGACCGGATGGAGATCATCCGCCTGCCCGGCTACACCGAGGACGAGAAGGTGGAGATCGCCAAGCGCCACCTCATCCCCAAGGTGTCGGAGGCGAACGGGCTGAAGCCCGACGAGTGGTCGATCTCCGACGAGGCGCTGCGCGACCTGATCCGCTACTACACCCGCGAGGCGGGGGTGCGGAACCTCGAGCGCGAGCTTGCCGGGCTCGCGCGCAAGGCTGTGCGCGAGATCGTGCAGAGGAAGGCGGGCAAGGTCGCGTTCACCCGGAAGAACATCGAGAAGTTCGCCGGCGTGCGGAAGTTCCGCTATGGCGAGGCCGAGCTCGAGGACATGGTGGGCGTGGTCACCGGGCTCGCCTGGACCGAGGTGGGCGGCGAGCTGCTCTCGATCGAATCCGTGCTGATGCCGGGCAAGGGCAACGTCAAGCACACCGGCAAGCTCGGCGACGTGATGCAGGAGAGCGTGCAGGCGGCGGTGAGCTATGTCCGGTCGCGCGCACTCTCGTTCGGCATCAAGCCGCCGCTGTTCGAGAAGCGCGACATCCACGTGCACGTGCCCGAGGGTGCGACGCCGAAGGACGGCCCCTCTGCCGGCGTGGCGATGGCGACCTCGATCGTCTCGGCGCTGACCGGCATCCCCGTGCGGCGCGAGATCGCGATGACCGGGGAGATCACACTGCGCGGCCGGGTGCTGCCGATCGGCGGGCTGAAGGAGAAGCTGCTCGCGGCGCTCCGCGGCGGGCTCACCACGGTGCTGATCCCGAAGGAGAACGAGAAGGACCTCGCCGAGATCCCCGACAACGTGAAGAAGGGACTGAAGATCGTTCCGGTCGCGTCGGTGGACGACGTGATGCGCGAGGCGTTGGTGCGTCTGCCGCAGCCGATCGACTGGGAGGAGCCGCAGGAACCTGCATCGGCGAAGCAGGACGCGGTCGGCGAGGCCCGGCTCGCGCACTGACCACGGCCGAGTCGTCGGACCGTTCCGCGGGCGGCGCAGCGATGCGCCGTCCGTTTCGCGTCTGGGTCCGACCGAGTCGCGGGGCCGATCGCCACGCAAAATCCGGGTTGCGGCGCGATCATGACCAGAAAACGGCGGATTTCCGGGCTTTTCTGCCGACGGTTGCATTGACGGGCCGGAATTCGGCTGCCTAGAGTGCGTTACGGTGCGGGACTCCCACCCGGTTCCTGCACCCGTCCGTTTCCGTCCCCAACACGTGCAAGAGGGCAGCTCCCGTGAACAAGAACGATCTCGTGGCGCATGTCGCCGACAAGACCGACCTCTCCAAGGCCAAGGCCGCCGAGGTGCTCGACACGATCTTCGCCGCCATCGAGGGGGCGCTGAAGAAGAAGCAGGAGGTCCGGCTGGTCGGTTTCGGCACGTTCTCGACCAGCAAGCGCAAGGCCGGCAAGGGCCGCAACCCGCGCACCGGCGAGGAGATCAAGATCCCGGCCTCGACGAGCGTACGCTTCAAGGCCGGCAAGGGACTGAAGGACGCGGTCAACTGATCGCGGCGGCTCCGCGCCGCCAGTGACGGGGGCCGGCCCGCGGCGATGCGGCCGGCCCCTCGCATCTCCGGACCCTTGCCGGGTGGAAGGCCGGGCCCGTAGAACCCGCTACGGGCGGTTAGCTCAGCGGTAGAGCGCCTGCCTTACACGCAGGATGCCGGCGGTTCGATCCCGTCACCGCCCACCACGCTTGCGGGCGTTGGCGCGCTTGACTTCGCGCCCTGCCGCTCTTAATCCCGGCCGCGTTGCGCGGGTGTAGCTCAGTTGGTTAGAGCGCCGGCCTGTCACGCCGGAGGTCGCGGGTTCGAGCCCCGTCACTCGCGCCACGCCGGCGGCGCTGCTGCCGCCACGGTCCGCTTTTCCCTCCTCGATCTCTGGAAAGCCGCGCCGGACGCGGCTAATGTCGCACCGCAGCGAAACCCGGTGGGTGCCGAGCACACCCGCCACTGAGGACGGGCCGCGCATGGAACCGCTTCTGGCCGAGTATTTCCCGATCCTGGTCTTCATCGGGATTGCCGGTGCGATCGGGATTGCCATGGTCGGTGCAAGCCTGATCCTGGCGCGCCAGAGCCCCGATCCGGTCAAGCTCTCGGCCTACGAGTGCGGGTTCGACGCGTTCGACGACGCGCGCCGCAAGTTCGATGTGCGCTTCTACCTGGTCGCGATCCTGTTCATCATCTTCGACCTCGAGGTCGCGTTCCTGTTCCCCTGGGCGATCGCACTGTCGGATATCGGCTGGTTCGGCTTTGCCTCGATGATGGCCTTCCTTGGCGTTCTGACGATCGGCTTCATCTACGAGTGGAAGAAGGGCGCGCTGGAGTGGGAATGAGGCGCCTGGAGGAGGGATTGCGATGAACACCGCGATCGCCTGGAACAAGGATGCCCTTCGGCCCGGTGCGGCGCAGGACGCGGTGCTGAAGGGTGTCACCGACCAGATGGCCGAGAAGGGCTTCGTGGTCGCGCAGCTCGACAAGCTGGTGAACTGGGCGCGCACCGGCAGCCTCTGGCCGATGACCTTCGGGCTCGCCTGCTGCGCGGTCGAGATGATCCACGCCTATATGAGCCGCTACGATCTCGACCGCTTCGGCATCATTCCGCGCGCGAGCCCGCGCCAGTCCGACGTGATGATCGTCGCCGGCACGCTCACCAACAAGATGGCGCCCGCGCTCCGCAAGGTCTACGACCAGATGCCCGAGCCGCGCTGGGTGATCAGCATGGGTAGCTGCGCCAATGGCGGCGGCTACTACCACTACAGCTACAGCGTGGTGCGCGGCTGCGACCGCGTGGTGCCAGTGGATGTCTATGTGCCGGGCTGCCCGCCGACGGCCGAGGCGCTCGTGTACGGCATCATGCAGTTGCAGAAGAAGATCCGCCGCACCGGCACTGTGCTGCGGCGCTGAAGGATCACGCGCCGTGTCGGACCCAATCGAGGCCCTGGGGGGCCAGATCGCAGCCGCCTGCCCCGATGCCGTGATCGGCACCGCAGTCGCGCATGGCGAACTCCACGTCGACGCGCGCCGCGAGTCTCTCCTCGCCTTGATGCGTACGCTGCGCGACGACCCCCGCTTCGCCTTCGTCCAGCTGATGGACCTGTGTGGCGTCGACTGGCCGGAGCGGCCGGAACGGTTCGATGTCGTCTACAACCTGCTCGCCCCGGTGGCGAACCGGCGGGTGCGCGTTGTCGTGTCGACCGACGAGGTGACGCCGGTGCCGAGCATGGTCGAGATCTGGCCCGCCGCCGGCTGGTTCGAGCGCGAGGCCTGGGACCTCTACGGCATCCTGTTCGAGGGCAACCCCGATCTGCGCCGCATCCTCACCGACTACGGCTTCGAGGGGCACCCGCTGCGCAAGGACTTCCCGCTCACCGGCCATGTCGAGGTGCGCTACGATGAGGAGCAGAAGCGCGTCGTCTACGAGCCGGTGCGGCTGACACAGGAGTTCCGCAACTTCGACTTCCTCTCCCCGTGGGAGGGTATGACGACGCTGCCTGGCGACGAGAAGGTGCACCGTGGCTGAGCCGGCCCCGGGTGTGGAGATCCGCACCCACACGATGAATTTCGGGCCGCAGCACCCGGCCGCGCACGGCGTGCTGCGGCTGGTGCTGGAGATGGACGGCGAGGTGGTGGAACGTGCCGATCCGCATATCGGCCTCCTGCATCGCGGCACCGAGAAGCTGATCGAATACAAGCCCTACTTGCAGGCGGTGCCGTATTTCGACCGCCTCGATTACGTCGCCCCGATGTGCCAGGAGCACGCCTTCGCGCTCGCGACCGAGAGGCTGCTCGGCGTCGAGGTGCCTAAGCGCGGCCAGTACATCCGGGTGCTGTTCGCCGAGATCAGCCGCATCCTCAATCACCTGCTGAACCTCACCACTTACGCGATCGATGTGGGTGCGATCACGCCCGCGCTCTGGGGCTTCGAGGAGCGCGAGAAGCTGATGGAGTTCCACGAGGCGGCCTCCGGTGCGCGGCTGCACGCGAACTACTTCCGCCCCGGTGGGGTGGCGAAGGATCTGCCCGCCGGCCTCGACGAGCGCATCGCCGAATGGGCCGCGACCTTTCCCAAGTTCATCGACGACCTCGAGACGCTGCTGACCGAGAACCGCATCTGGAAGCAGCGCACGGTCGATATCGGCGTGATGCCGCTCGACGAGGCGTTGGCCTGGGGCTGGTCGGGCCCTTGCCTGCGCGCAAGCGGGGCGGCGTGGGACCTGCGCAAATCCCAGCCCTACGACACCTATGCCGAGATGGACTTCGACATCCCCGTCGGCCGTAACGGCGACTGCTATGACCGCTACCTCGTGCGCGTCGCAGAGATGCGCGAGAGCCTCAAGATCATCGACCAGTGCCTGAAGCGGATGCCCGACGGCCCGGTGAAGGTGCAGGACAACAAGATCGCACCGCCCTCGCGCAGCGAGATGAAGCACTCGATGGAGGCGCTGATCCACCACTTCAAGCTCTACACCGAGGGCTATCACGTACCCGAGGGCGAGACCTATACGGTGGTGGAGGCGCCGAAGGGCGAGTTCGGCGTCTATCTGGTCGCGGACGGCACCAACAAGCCGTATCGCTGCAAGATCCGCGCGCCGGGCTTCGCGCATCTGCAGTCGATGGAGCGGCTGTCGAAGGGCCACATGCTGGCCGATGCGGTGGCGATCATCGGCTCGCTTGACGTCGTGTTCGGGGAGATCGATCGGTGACGTTCGTCGGATCGCGGAGCACCGCAGCGGAGCGAGGAGCGTAGCGTGAATCCGACGA
>NZ_JBHYDW010000032.1:20307-34836 GCF_051860475.1 Elioraea sp.
GGGTGAGGTGCGTGGTTCGGGGGCGCCCCGCGGGGGAGCGTGTTGGGTTGGTTGAACCCGCCCCACGACTCGTCCGGCCGCTGGTCACCGGCCCGGCCGTTCCCCGGCGGGCCTGACAGCTTCGTCTTCACGCCGGCGTATCGCGAGCAGGCGGACAAGAACATCAAGAAGTACCCCGCCGGCCGTCAGGCGAGCGCGGTGAAGGCGCTGCTCGATCTCGCCATGCGTCAGATGGAGGACGAGACAGGCGCGCGCTGGCTGCCGCGCGCGGCGATGGACCATGTCGCCGAGATCCTGGAGATGCCGAGGATCCGCGTCTTCGAGGTCGCGTCGTTCTACACGATGTTCAAGACGCGCCCTGTCGGCCGGCATCACCTCCAGGTCTGTACCACGACGCCGTGCTGGCTGCGCGGCTCCGACGCCGTGCTCGCCGCCTGCCGCAAGGCCGCGGGCAATGTGCCGGACGGCGTGGTTTCGGAGGATGGCGAATTCTCGGTCGAGGAGGTCGAATGCCTCGGCGCCTGCGTGAACGCGCCGGTGCTGTGGGTGGGCGACCATTTCTATGAGGACCTCGACGGGCCAACGACTGAGGCGATCCTCGAAGCGTTGAAGCGCGGCGAACACCCCAAGCCGGGTTCGGCGACGGGCCGGATGGGCTCCGCCCCCGAGGGCGGGCCGACCACGCTGACCGAGCCCCCCACGCCGCCCGAGAAGGCACCGGCCGAGTGAGCGCGATGCTGAGCGACAAGGACCGCATCTTTACCAATCTCTACGGCGAGCACGATTGGCGGCTCGCCGGCGCCCGCGCGCGCGGCGACTGGGACGGCACGGCGGGGCTGATCGCCAAGGGGCGCGACTGGATCGTCGAGGCGGTGAAGGATTCCGGATTGCGCGGCCGCGGCGGCGCAGGCTTCCCGACCGGGCTCAAATGGTCGTTCATGCCCAAGCAGCCGGGCGACCGGCCGCACTACCTGGTCGTCAACGCGGACGAGTCCGAGCCCGGCACGTGCAAGGACCGCGACATCATGCGGTTCGATCCGCACAAGCTGGTCGAGGGCTGCCTGCTCGCCGGCGTCGGCATGGGCGCGCATGTCGGCTACATCTACATCCGCGGCGAGTTCCACGCCGAGTACAAGAACCTCCAGCACGCGATCGACGAGGCCTACGAGGCCGGGTTGCTCGGCAGGAACGCCTGCGGGTCCGGGTTCGACTTCGACCTCTACGTCACGCGTGGCGCCGGCGCCTATATCTGCGGCGAGGAGACCGCGCTGCTCGAGAGCCTTGAGGGCAAGAAGGGCATGCCGCGGCTGAAGCCGCCGTTCCCGGCGGCTGTCGGTCTGTACGGCTGTCCGACGACGGTGAACAACGTCGAGAGCATCGCGGTCGTGCCGACGATCCTGCGCCGCGGGGCAGGGTGGTTCGCCGGGATCGGAAGGCCGAAGAACACCGGCACGAAGGTGTTCTGCATCTCCGGCCACGTGAACACGCCCTGCAATGTCGAGGAGGCGCTCGGCATACCGTTGAAGGAGTTGATCGAGCGCTACGCGGGCGGCGTGCGCGGCGGCTGGGACAATCTGCTCGCGGTGATCCCTGGCGGCGCCTCGGTGCCGCTGCTGCCGAGGGACATCTGCGATACGGTGCTGATGGACTTCGACAGCCTGCGCGACGTGAAGTCGGGCCTCGGCACCGCCGCCGTGATCGTGATGGACAAGTCGACCGACGTGATCGCGGCGATCGCGCGCCTGTCGAAGTTCTACAAGATCGAGTCCTGCGGCCAGTGCACGCCGTGCCGCGAGGGCACGGGCTGGATGTGGCGTGTGATGGAGCGGATGGTGCAGGGGCGCGCCGAGATCGAGGAGATCGATGTGCTCGAGCAGGTGACGCGCCAGGTCGAGGGCCACACGATCTGCGCGCTCGGCGACGCGGCGGCGTGGCCGATCCAGGGCCTGATCCGGCATTTCCGCCCGCTGATGGAGGAGCGCATCGCCGCCTACAAGGCTGGACGGGCGCGGCCGATGCCGATGGCGGCGGAGTAGGGCGATGCCCAAGCTGCTCGTCGACGGCGTCGAGGTCGAGGTTCCGCCCGGCGCCACCGTGTTGCAGGCGTGCGAACTCGCCGGCAAGGGGATCCCGCGCTTCTGCTACCACGAGCGGCTCTCGATCGCCGGCAATTGCCGCATGTGCCTGGTCGAGCTCGAGAAGGCGCCGAAGCCGATTGCCTCCTGCGCCTATCCGGCCGCGGACAACATGGTGATCCACACCGACACGCCGGGCGTGAAGGCCGCACGGCGTGGCGTGATGGAGTTCCTGCTGATCAACCACCCGCTCGACTGCCCGATCTGCGACCAGGGCGGCGAGTGCGACCTGCAGGACCAGGCGATGGCCTACGGCTTCGACCGCAGCCGCTATGCCGAGAACAAGCGCGCGGTGCCGGACAAGAACCTCGGCCCGCTGATCAAGACGATCATGACGCGCTGCATCCACTGCACGCGCTGCATCCGCTTCGCCACTGAAGTGGCCGGGGTGCCCGAGCTCGGCGCCACCGGACGCGGGGAGGGGATGGAGGTCGGCACCTATATCGAGCACGCGCTGTCGTCCGAGCTCTCCGGCAACATGATCGACCTCTGCCCGGTCGGCGCGCTGACCTCGAAGCCCTACGCCTTCGTCGCACGGCCCTGGGAGCTGAAGAAGACCGACAGCATCGACGTCACCGACGCGCTCGGCTCCTGGACTCGTGTGGACAGCCGCGGCCCGCAGGTGCTGCGCGTGCTGCCGCGGCTGAACGACGACATCAACGAGGAGTGGATCAGCGACAAGGCACGCTTCTCGGTCGATGGGCTGTCGCGCCGGCGCATCGACCGGCCGTGGGTGCGCCGCGACGACAGGCTCGTCCCCGCAAGCTGGGGCGAGGCCTTCGCGGCGATCGCCGCGCGCGTGAAGGGGCTGGCGGGCGAGCGAATCGCCGCGATCGCCGGCGACCAGGCCGATCTCGAGGCGATGGTGGCGGTGAAGGATCTGCTCGCCGCGCTCGGCAGCACGAATCTCGACTGCCGCCAGGACGGCGCGCGGCTGGATGCCTCGCGCCGCGACTTCTATCTGTTCAACAGCACCATCGCCGGGATCGACCGCGCCGGCGCCGCGCTGCTGATCGGCACCAACCCGCGTTGGGAGGCCGCCGTGCTGAACGCGCGGCTGCGCCGGCGCTGGCTCGCCGGGAAGTTCGAGATCGGCCTGATCGGCGAGGCGCGAGATCTGACATACCGTTACCAGCATCTCGGTACGGGCCCGTCGGCGCTGAGCGGGTTGCTGGGCGGGAACCACTTCGCCGAAACGCTGCGCAAGGCCGAGCGGCCGATGGTCATCGTCGGCCAGGGGGCGCTGGCGCGACCCGACGGTGCGGCGGTGCTCGCCGCCGCCTGGACGCTCGCGCGCAATGTCGGTGCGCTGAGCCCCGAGTGGCATGGCTTCAACGTGCTGCACACTGCGGCCGCGCGCGTGGGCGGGCTCGACATTGGTTTCCTGCCGGGGCCCGAGGGGCGCGACATCCACGGCATCCTCGACGGCGCGCGCTCCGGTGAGGTCGAGGTCGTGCTCTCGCTCGGCGCCGACGAACTCGATCCGGCCGACCTGGGGCGCGCCTTCGTCGTGCACATCGGCACGCATGGCGGCCCGATGGCGGCGCGTGCGGATGTGCTGCTGCCCGGTGCGGCGTACACCGAGAAGGACGCCACCTTCGTCAACACCGAGGGCCGCGTGCAGCGCACCGAGCGCGCGGTGTTCCCGCCGGGTGAGGGGCGCGAGGACTGGGCGATCATCCGTGCGTTGTCCGAGGCGCTCGACCGCGCGCTGCCCTACGACACGCTCGACGAACTGCGTGCGCGGCTCGCGTCCGAAGCGCGACTCGCGCAGCCGATCGGCGGCGGCTGCACCGATCTCGCCGGCCCCTCGGGCGATCCGGCGGCGATGAGCGAGACGGCCTTCGCCTCGCCGATCCGCGACTTCTGGCGCACCGATTCGATCAGCCGTGCCTCCGAGACCATGGCCGAGTGCAGCGCGCTCTTCGCTGAGCCCAAGGCGATGGCGGCGGAGTGACGACGATGACCGAGTTCCTCGCCACGCCGATCGGGCACTTCGTCTTCACCGTCGCCGCGATCCTCGCGATCATGATCCCGGTGCTGATCGGCGTCGCCTATCTCACCTATGCCGAGCGCAAGGTGCTGGCGGCGATGCAGCTCCGGAAGGGGCCGAACGTGGTCGGGCCGTTCGGCCTGTTCCAGCCCTTCGCCGACGCGATCAAGCTGATGATGAAGGAGACGGTGATCCCGACCGGATCGAACCGTCTGCTGTTCCTGATGGCACCGATGCTCACCTTCGGCCTCGCGCTGATCGCCTGGGCGGTGATCCCGTTCGGGCCGGGGCTGGTGCTCGCCGACATCAATGTCGGCGTGCTCTACCTGTTCGCGATCTCCTCGCTCGGCGTGTACGGGGTCATCATCGCCGGCTGGGCGTCGAACTCGAAATACGCCTTCCTCGGCGCGCTGCGCTCGGCGGCGCAGATGGTTTCCTACGAGGTCTCGATCGGCTTCGTCATCATCACAGTGCTGCTCTGCGTCGGCAGCCTGAACCTCAGCCGCGTGGTCGAGGCGCAGCAGGATCTCTGGTTCTTCATCCCGCTCTTCCCGATGTTCATCGTCTTTTTCATCTCGGCGCTGGCCGAGACGAACCGCGCGCCCTTCGACCTGCCGGAGGGCGAAAGCGAGATCGTCGCCGGGTTCTTCGTCGAATACTCCTCGATGTCGTTCGCGCTGTTCTTCCTCGGCGAGTACGCGAACATGATCCTGATGAGCGCGATGACGACCATCCTGTTCCTTGGGGGCTGGCTGCCGCCGCTCGACATCGCGCCCTTGAACTGGATCCCCGGGCCGATCTGGTTCGCGCTGAAGATCGCGGCCTGCCTGTTCGTGTTTCTCTGGGTGCGTGCGACCTTCCCGCGCTACCGCTACGACCAGCTGATGCGCCTTGGCTGGAAGGTGTTCCTGCCGCTCAGCCTGCTCTGGGTGGCGCTGACCTCGGGCGCGCTGATGCTGTTCGGCTGGTTGCCGACGCCGGCCTGAGGGAGCGGGACAGTGACGGTAACGGGTTGCGGAGCGCGCGGACGGGGTCTAGGAACCGGTCCGCGCCGCGCTATTGGGACGGAGGCGTAATATGAGCTTCATGGACCGCACCGCACGATCGTTTCTGCTGTCCGAGCTCGTGTCGGGCATGGCGCTGACGCTCCGCCACTTCTTCAAGCCCAAGGTCACGATCAACTATCCCTACGAGAAGGGCCCCCTCAGCCCCCGCTTCAAGGGCGAGCATGCGCTGCGCCGCTACCCGAACGGCGAGGAGCGCTGCATCGCCTGCAAGCTCTGCGAGGCGATCTGTCCGGCCCAGGCGATCACGATCGAGGCCGAGCCGCGCGAGGACGGGTCGCGCCGCACCACGCGATACGACATCGACATGACGAAGTGCATCTACTGCGGTCTCTGCGAGGAGGCGTGCCCGGTGGACGCGATCGTCGAGGGACCGAACTTCGAGTTCTCGGCCGAGACGCGCGAGGAGCTGATGTACAACAAGGACAGGCTGCTCGCGAACGGCGACCGCTGGGAGGCCGAGATAGCCGCGCGCCTCCAGGCCGACGCGCCGTACCGGTGAGCCGCAGCCCGTGATTGCCACGCTTTCCTTCTACCTGTTCGCCGCGATCCTGCTCGCCTCGGCGACCATGGTCGTGCTGGCGCGGAACCCCGTGCATGCGGTGCTGTTTCTGATCCTTTCCTTCTTCAACGCCGCGGCGCTCTTCCTGCTCGCCGGCGCGGAGTTCCTCGCGCTGATCCTGGTGATCGTCTATGTCGGCGCGGTCGCGGTGCTGTTCCTGTTCGTCGTGATGATGCTGGACGTGAACTTCGCCGAGCTGCGCGAGGGCTTCGTCCGCTACCTGCCGATCGGCGGCATCATCGGCGGCATCCTGCTGGTCGAGCTGTTGCTGGTCGGCACGGCCTGGACCGTCTCGCCCCAGGCCCCTCTGCTGATCGCCGAACCTGTCCCGGCCACGGTGTCCAACACGCGCGCGCTCGGACGCATCCTCTACACCGACTACGTCTATCTGTTCCAGGCGGCGGGACTCGTGCTGCTGGTGGCGATGATCGGCGCGATCGTGCTGACGCTGCGCGAGCGCCCTGGCGTGCGCCGTCAGAATGTCGGCGCGCAGCTCGCGCGCAGCCGTGACGAGACGCTGGCGGTGATGAAGGTCGCGTCTGGCGCCGGGCTGACGGTGGTGCCGAAGCCCGAGCCGAAGCCGGAACACGAACCCGCCGAGCAGGGCCATGGCGGCCACCACGGGGGAGGGCACTGAGCCATGGTCGTTGGGCTCGAGCACTACCTCGCGGTCGCCGCGATCCTGTTCACTCTCGGCATCTTCGGCATCTTCCTCAACCGGAAGAACGTGATCGTCATCCTGATGTCGGTCGAGCTGATGCTGCTCGCGGTGAACATCAACCTCGTCGCCTTCTCGGCCGCGCTCGGCGACCTGACCGGGCAGATCTTCACCATGCTGGTGCTGACGGTCGCGGCGGCAGAAGCGGCGATCGGGCTTGCGATCGTGGTGGTCTATTTCCGCAACCGTGGCTCGATCGCGGTCGAGGACATCCGGGTCATGAAGGGCTGAGCGGACGATGATCGAGGTCGGCTCCGTCTTCTTCCCGCTGCTCGGCGCACTGATCGCCGGGTTCCTCGGCCGCGCGATCGGCGACCGCGGCGCGCAGATCGCCACCGTCGGCTGCATGACGCTCGCCTCCATCTGCGGGGTATGGCTGTTCTTCGACGTCGCCTTCGGCGGCAATGCCCGCACGGTGGAGCTCGGCACCTGGATCGCCTCGGGCACGCTCGAGGCATCCTGGGCGCTGCGGTTCGACACGCTCTCGGCTGTCATGGTCGGGATGGTGACGGTCGTCTCGACCCTGATCCATCTCTACAGCGTCGGCTACATGAGCCATGACAGCTCGATCCCCCGTTTCATGGCCTATCTGTCGCTGTTCACCTTCGCGATGCTGATGCTGGTGACCGCCGACAACCTCGTGCAGCTCTTCTTCGGTTGGGAGGGCGTTGGCCTCTGCTCCTACCTGCTGATCGGCTTCTGGTACGACCGCGAGAGCGCCAACGCCGCCGCGATCAAGGCGTTCCTGGTCAACCGCGTGGGCGATATCGGCTTCGCGCTCGGCATCGCCGGCGTCTATATGCTGACGGACAGCGTGGCGTTCGACGCGATCTTTGCCGCCCTGCCGCGCCTGACCGAACAGACGATCAGCTTCGCCGGCATGACGTTCAATACGATCGAGCTCTGCGGCGTGCTGCTGTTCATCGGCGCGATGGGCAAATCCGCGCAGCTCTTCCTGCACACCTGGCTGCCCGACGCGATGGAGGGGCCGACGCCGGTCTCCGCGCTGATCCATGCCGCGACCATGGTGACCGCCGGCGTGTTCCTGGTCGCCCGGATGAGCCCACTGTTCGAGCTCGCGCCCTTTGCGCTCGCGATGGTGACGGTGATCGGTGCCTCGACCGCGCTGTTCGCCGCGACCATCGGCTGCGTACAGAACGACATCAAGCGAATCATCGCCTACTCGACCTGCTCGCAGCTCGGCTACATGTTCTTTGCTGCCGGCGTGTCGGCCTATCCGGCGGCGATCTTCCACCTGTTCACCCACGCCTTCTTCAAGGCGCTGCTGTTCCTCGGCGCGGGCAGCGTGATCCACGCGATGAGCGACGAGCAGGATATCCGCAGGATGGGCGGGATCTGGCGCAAGGTGCCGATCACCTATGCGGTGATATGGATCGGCTCGCTCGCGCTTGCCGGCGTGCCGTTCTTCGCGGGCTACTACTCCAAGGACATGGTGCTTGAGACGGCCTGGGCCGCCGGCACCGGCGTTGGTCGCTACGCCTTTGCCTGCGGCATCATTGCGGCCTTCCTGACCGCCTTCTACTCCTGGCGGCTGATCATCCTGACCTTCCACGGCGAGCCGCGGGCGGATGCCCACACCATGGAGCATGTGCACGAGAGCCCGCCCGTGATGACGGTGCCGCTGATCCTGCTCGCGATCGGCGCGGTCGTCGCTGGCGCGATCTTCTACGAGCCCTTCGTTGGCCATCACTTCCAGGACTTCTGGGGTGCCGCCATCCGCATCGCGCCGGAGAACCGGGCGATGGAGGCCGCGCACGATGTTGCTCTGTGGGTGAAGCTTCTGCCGGTGCTGATGGGCGCGTCCGGCATCGCCACCGCCTACCTGCTCTACATGGTCGCCCCGACGGTGCCGGCGCTGCTCGCCGCGCGCTTCCGCGGCCTCTACCTGTTCCTGCTGAACAAGTGGTACTTCGACGAGCTCTATGACCGCCTGTTCGTCCGCCCGGCGATGCGGCTCGGCGACATGCTGTGGAAGGGCGGGGACGGCGGCGTGATCGACCGGTTCGGTCCCGACGGGCTCGCCGCGGCGACGCAGCGCGCCACGCGCGCGATCGTCCGCGTGCAGACCGGGCTTGTCTACCACTACGCCTTCGCGATGCTGATCGGCATCGTCGTGCTGGTGACGCTGTTCGCGACGGGACGGCTCTGAGATGAACGCGCTCGGCTTCCCGCTGCTCTCGCTGATCACCTTCCTGCCGCTCGCCGGTGCGCTGATCATCGCCTCCGTGCGCGGCGATGAGGAGACGGTCGCGCGCAACGCCCGCTGGACCGCGCTCTGGACCTCGGCGATCGTGCTGTTGCTCTCGCTGATCCTGTGGTTCCGCTTCGACCGGACCACCGCCGAGTTCCAGTTCGTCGAGCGGGCGGTCTGGCTCGGCGAGTGGGGCATCGGCTACCACATGGGGGTGGACGGGCTGTCGGTGCTGTTCGTTCTGCTCTCCACCGTGCTGACGCCGGTCTGCGTGGTCGCGTCGTGGGAGGCAATCACGTCGCGGGTGCGCGAGTACATGATCGCCTTCCTGGTGCTCGAGACCATGATGGTCGGCATGTTCTGCGCGCTCGACTTCGTGGTGTTCTACGTGTTCTTCGAGGGCGTGCTGATCCCGATGTTCCTCATCATCGGGGTGTGGGGCGGACCGCGGCGCGTCTATGCCGCGTTCAAGTTCTTCCTCTACACGCTGCTCGGCTCGGTGCTGATGCTGCTGGCACTGATCTGGCTCTATCTCGACGCCGGCACCACCGATATCCCGACGCTGATCGCCCATCGCGTCGCGCCGGCCGCGCAGACCTGGCTGTTCCTCGCCTTCTTCGCCTCCTTCGCGGTAAAGGTGCCGATGTGGCCGCTGCACACCTGGCTGCCGGATGCGCATGTCGAGGCGCCGACCGCGGGCAGCGTGATCCTGGCTGGCGTGCTCCTGAAGATGGGCGGCTACGGGTTCCTGCGCTTCAGCCTGCCGATGCTGCCTGACGCGTCCGAGCAGCTCGCGCCGTTCATCTTCGCGCTCTCGATCGTGGCGATCATCTACACCTCGCTGGTGGCGCTGGCGCAGACCGACATGAAGAAGCTGATCGCCTATTCCTCGGTCGCGCATATGGGCATTGTCACGCTCGGCCTGTTCACGCTGAACACCCAGGGCATCGAGGGCGCGATCTTCCAGATGCTGAGCCACGGCGTGGTCTCGGGCGCGCTGTTCCTCGTGGTCGGTGTGATCTACGACCGGATGCACACGCGCGAGATCGCGGCCTATGGCGGGCTCGTGCACCGGATGCCGCGCTACGCGCTGCTGTTCATGCTCTTTACCATGGCCTCGGTCGGGCTGCCGGGCACATCGGGATTCGTCGGCGAGTTCCTGGCCATCGTCGGTGCGTGGCAGGTCAACCGGATGCTCGCCCTGCTCGCCGCCACGGGCATGGTGCTGGGCGCTGCCTACATGCTGTGGCTCTACCGCCGCGTGATCTTCGGCCAGTTGACCAAGCCCGAGCTGAAGGGGCTGTTCGACCTTTCACCGCGCGAGGCGGCGGTGTTCGCCCCGCTCGCTCTGCTGACGCTCTGGATGGGCATCTACCCGTCCTCGTTCAGTGGGTTCTACGGGGCCTCGGTCGCCAATCTGATCGCGCAGCACCAGGCCGCGATCCAGGCGAGCCGGCAGTTCGCAGGGCTGTGACGGCAATGGAGAGCACGCTGAACTGGCACGCCGTCATTCCCGAGCTGGTGCTTGCCTGCCTCGGTATGGCAGCACTGATGCTTGGCGTGTTCATGCGCCGCGGCGCAACACTTGCCGTGACAATGGCGGCGCTCGCGTCGCTGCTGCTGACCGCGGTGCTGGTGCTCTCGGCCGATGCGCCGGTCGTTGCCTTCGATGGCCTATTCGTGCTGGACGACTTCGCCGTGTTCACGAAGGTGCTGGTGCTGCTCGCTGCCGCGCTCGGCCTTGTGCTGGCGCTCGATTGGAACGAGAAGGAGCGCATCGACCGCTTCGAGTACCCGGTGCTCGTGCTGCTCGCGACCGTCGGCATGATGATGATGGTCTCGGCGAACGACCTGATGAGCCTCTATGTCGGGCTCGAGCTCTCGTCGCTCTCGCTCTACGTGCTCGCAGCGATCCACCGCGATGATCTGCGCGCGACCGAGGCGGGGCTGAAGTATTTTGTGCTCGGGGCGCTTGCCTCGGGGATGCTGCTCTACGGTTCCTCGCTGGTGTACGGGTTCTCGGGTTCGACGCGCTTCGCCGGCATCGCCGCGGCGATCGAGGCGGGGCCGTCCTCGCTCGGGCTGATCACCGGGCTCTGTTTCGTGGCCGCCGGGCTCGCGTTCAAGGTCTCGGCCGTGCCGTTCCACATGTGGACGCCCGACGTGTACGAGGGCGCGCCGACGCCGGTGACCGCGTTCTTTTCGATCGCGCCGAAGCTCGCCGCGGTGGGGCTGTTCCTGCGCGTCATGACCGGCCCATTCGGCGACGCGGCCGGGCAGTGGACGCAGATCATCGTGCTGATCTCGATCGCCTCGATGCTGCTCGGCGCCTTCGCTGCGATCGGCCAGAGCAACATCAAGCGGCTGATGGCCTATTCCTCGATCGGTCATATCGGCTACGCGCTGATCGGACTCGCCGCCGGCACCGAGGAAGGAATCCGCGGCGTGCTCGTGTACATGGCGATCTATATCGTCATGAATGCCGGCACCTTCGGCTGCATCATCGCGATGCGGCGCAGGGGCCAGGCCTGCGAGCGCATCGAGGATCTCGCCGGCCTCGGCGCCACTGCCCCGGGCCTCGCCTTCGCGCTGACGGTCTTCATGTTCTCGATGGCCGGCATCCCGCCGCTCGCCGGCTTCTTCGGCAAGTTCTACGTGTTCATGGCCGCGGTGCATGCCGGGCTTTGGCCGCTCGCCGTGATCGGCGTGCTCGCCTCGGTGGTGTCCGCGTTCTACTATGTGCGCATCGTCAAGGTGATGTACTTCGACGCCGCACAGCCCGCATTCGACCCGCGCCCGGCCTCGGTCGGCGTGGTCGTCGCCGGCACGATGCTGTTCACCGCGCTGTTCGCCCTCGCGCCGGCGCCGCTGGTTGCCGCGGCCGGCACCGCGGCGCGGTCGCTGATCGGGGGATGAGCCCGACGCGCGTGCGGATCGAACGTCACGCGAGCCTGCCCTCGACCAGCGACCTGGCGATTGCGCGCGCCGAGGCCGGGGCGGGGCCATGGTGCGCGGTTCTGGCCGAGACGCAGACGGCAGGACGCGGCCGGCACGGACGGCGGTGGATGTCGCCGCCGGGCAACCTGTACTTCTCCGTTGTGCTGGACCCGGAGGCCCTCCCCGCACCGGGCGGGTTCGGCTTGCTCTCCGGGCTCGCGGTGGCCGACGCGGTCGCGCCGCTCCTTCCTGGCACGATCGCGCTGCATCTCAAGTGGCCCAACGACCTGGTGGCGGACGGACGCAAGCTCGGCGGCGTGCTGGTCGAGGTCGGCACGCGGCGCGACGGCACGCGCTGGGCCGTCGCAGGGATCGGCGTCAACCTCGTCGCTCACCCGGACGATGCCGACCGGCCTGCGACCTCGCTCGCGGCGCTCGGTGTCGTGCCACCGGCGCCGGACGACCTCGCCGCGGCGATCCTCGATCGCCTGATCAACTGGAGCACGCGGGCTGGCGCCGACGGGTTCGACATCATCGTTGTCGAGTGGCAACGCCGCGCCCTGCCGCGCGGGGCGCCGATCAGCGTGCGCCTTACAGCAGGTCCCATCACGGGCCGCTTCGCCGGGCTCGACGCCGACGGCGCGCTGCTGCTGGCGGAGGAGAGTGGACAGACCCGCCGGATCGTAACCGGCGAGGTGTTCGCGCGAGGTTGACCGGATGCTGCTCGCCATCGATGCCGGCAATACGAACGTGGTGTTCGCGGTCTGGGACGGCGCGGCCTGGCGCGGTCGTTGGCGCATCGCCACGGTGCCGGACCGCACGGCCGACGAGTATGCCGTGTGGCTCGTGCAGCTGATGGCGTGGGACGGACTGGTGCCGGCCGACATCGACGCGGCCGCGATCGCGTGCGTGGTTCCGAACGCGCTCTACAACCTGCGGCGCCTCTGCCGCGACCGCTTCGGCGTCGAGGCGATGGTCACCCGGTCCGATCTCGACTGGGGATTCGCGATCCGCACCGACAACCCGCGCGAGGTCGGCGCCGACCGCCTGGTGAACGCACTGGCCGCGCGCGTGCGCTATCCGTGTCCGCTCGCGGTGATCGATTTCGGCACCGCCACCACCTTCGACGTGGTCGATGCGGCAGGCGACTACATCGGCGGCGTGATCGCGCCCGGCATCAACCTCTCGCTCGATGCACTGCACCGTGCCGCGGCCGCCTTGCCGCGCATCAGCATCGGCCGGCCGCAGGCCGTGGTCGGCCGCTCCACCGTGCCGGCCATGCAGTCGGGCGTGTACTGGGGCTATGTCGGGCTGATCGAGGGGATCGCGCGCCGCATTGAGGCCGAGCTTGACCAGAAGGTCACCGTGATCGCGACCGGCGGGCTCGCGCCGTTGTTCATGGACGGCACCACCGCGATCCACCATCTCGATCCTGATCTCACCCTCGACGGGCTCGTCCTGCTCGCCGAGCGCAACATGAAGGCCACAGCGTGAGTCTTGCCCGCGACGATCTCGCCTTCCTGCCGCTTGGCGGGACCGGCGAGATCGGCATGAACCTGAATCTCTACCACGCCGACGGTGCCTGGCTCGCGATCGACTGCGGCATCGGCTTCGGCGATGCCGCACGTCCGGACATCGAGATCATGGTGCCGGATGCAGGCTTCCTGGCCGACCGCAAGCGGAGCCTCCGCGCGCTGATCATCACCCATGCGCACGAGGACCATCTCGGCGCGGTCGCCTGGCTTTGGCCGACCCTCGAGTGCCCCGTCCACGCGACTCCCTTCGCCGCCGCGGTGCTGCGCCGCAAGCTCGCCGAGCGCCAGCTGCTCGGCCGCGTGCCGCTTACCACCATGGAGCCCGGCGCGGAACTGGCGCTCGATCCCTTCCATTTGCGCTTCATCCGCATGGCGCACTCGATCCCCGAGGCGCAGGCGGTGGCGATCCGCACGCGCCATGGCCTGGTGCTGCACACTGGCGACTGGAAGCTCGATCCGCACCCGCTGGTCGGTCCGCCGACCGACGAGACCGCCCTGTCGGCACTCGGCGACGAGGGCGTGGACGTGATGGTGTGCGACAGCACCAACGCGATGGTCGAGGGCCACTCGGGCAACGAGTCCGAGGTGCGGCGCAATCTCGGCGCGCTGATCCGCCGGCTGAAGGGCAGGGTGGCGATCACCTGCTTCTCGACCAATGTCGCACGGATCGAGTCGATCGCGCTCGCTGCGCGGGGGGCCGAGCGCAGTGTCGCGATCGTCGGGCGCGCGTTCCGCAACATCGTCGCTGCTGCACGCGAGACCGGCTATCTGACCAGCCTCCCCGAGTTCGTCGAGGAGGACGAGGCGGGCTACCTGCCCGACGACTCGGTGCTGTTCCTGGTCGCCGGCAGCCAGGGCGAGCCGCGCAGCGCGCTCTCGCGCATCGCCGCGGACAGCCACCCGAACGTCTCGCTCGGCGAGGGCGATACGGTGATCTACTCCTCGCGCGTGATCCCCGGCAACGAGCGCGCGATCCTGCGCGTACAGGACCAGTTTGCGCGCCGTGGTGTGGCCGTGATGACCGAGCGCGATCACATGGTGCACGTCTCCGGGCATCCCGCGCGCGACGAGCTCCGCCGGATGTACGGTCTGGTGCGGCCGAAGCACATCGTGCCGGTGCATGGCGAGTGGCGGCACATGACCGAACACGCCGAGCTTGCGCGCGAACTCGGCGCGATTCCGCACGTGATCGAGGACGGCGATATTCTCCGCCTTGCCCCCGGCCCCGTGACGGTGGTGGACAGCGCGCCCGCCGGCAAGCTCGCGGTGGATGGCGATCGGCTGCTGCCGATCTCGGGCGAGGTGCTGGCGGCGCGGCGGCGGATGCTGGAGCATGGCATGGTGGTCGCCTCGCTCGCGCTCGACGAGTCCGG
>NZ_JBHYDW010000033.1:0-4028 GCF_051860475.1 Elioraea sp.
GACGGGTGACGGGCGGAGGTGCGGCACCTCCGCCCCGGCCGCATGACCGACCCCGACCGTCACGAGCCGCCGGGCCTGAAGCTTGGCGAAGCGCCGCCGCGCGTGCCCGTCGCGATCGAGGGCGCGATCGGCGCGGCGATCATGGCCGCGCTCGCGCTGATCACCTTCGCCAATGTGCTGGCGCGCTACTTCACCAATGTCTCGATCGCCTTCACCGAGGAGTACTCGGTCGCGCTGATGGTGATCATGACGCTGGTCGGCTCGGCCGCGGCGTTCGGCGCGGACAAGCACATCCGGCTCACCTTCTTCACCGAGAAGCTGCCGGTCCGGCTTGCGCGCGGGATCGAGCAGCTCGTGCTCGCCGCTTCCCTGTTCGTGTTCGCCGCAATCGCCTGGCTCGGCGCGTGGTACGTCTGGGACGAGTACCGCTTCGAGGTGCTCTCGCCCGGACTGGGCGTGCCGCAATGGCTCTACACCGTGTGGATGCCGGTGCTCGCGGTGCTGATCTGCCTGCGCATCCTCGGGCGGATGATCCGCGTGGCGCGGGCGCGGGGCTGAGCGATGGTGCTCGAGGGCTCGGCGCTGCTGCTCGGTGCCTTCTTCCTGCTGCTGTTCCTCGGCGTGCCGGTCGGCATCGCGCTCGGGCTCTCGGGCTTCGCCGTGATGGGCGTGCATCAGCTCGGCATCATGGCGCTGCCGACGAACATCTGGACCGGGATCGCGAAGTATCCGCTGCTGGCGCTGCCGATGTTCATCCTCGCCGGGATGATGTTCGAGCGCTCCGGCGTGGCCGAGCGGCTGGTGCGCTTCGCCTCGGCGCTGGTCGGGCGGCGGCGGGGCGGGCTCGCGGTCGTTGCCGTGCTGGTGTGCATGATCCTGGGCGGCATCTCGGGGTCGGGGGCGGCGGATGCGGCGGCAGTGTCGGCAGTGATGCTGCCCTCGATGCTGAAGCAGCACTATCCGCGACCCTACATCGCCTCGCTGATCGGCGCGGCCGGTTCGACCGCGGTGCTGATCCCGCCCTCGATCCCGCTGATCGTGTACGCGGTGCTGGTGCCGGGCGTCTCGGTGCCGGCGCTGTTCGTGGGCGGGCTGGTCCCGGGTGTGCTGGTCGGGCTGTCGCTGATGATCCCCGCCGTGATCCTCGCGCGGATCGGCGGGTTCGGCGTTCCCGATGCCGGCGAGCAGCGGCCGCCGCTCGGGCGCAGCTTCGTCGAGGCGGCGTGGGGGCTCGCCGCACCGATCGTCATCCTCGGCGGGCTGCGCACCGGGCTGTTCACACCGACCGAGGCGGCGGTGGTCGCGGTGTTCTACGGCCTGTTCGTCGGCACCGTGGTGTACCGCACGCTCGGGCCGCGCGAGATCTACGCGACGCTGCGCGACAGCGCCGAGATCTCGGCGGTGGTGCTGATCATCGTCGCGCTCGCAAGCATCTTCGCCTTCGCCGGCTCGACGGTCGGTGCGTTCGATGCGCTCGCGCGCACGCTGCTGGGGCTGACTGACAGCGGACTGGTGATGAAGTTGATGATCACCGTGATCGTGCTGATCGCGGGGATGCTGATCGATGCGATCTCGATCTTCCTCGTCTTCCTGCCGATCCTGGTGCCGATCGCGCGTCAGTTCGGCTGGGACCTCACCTGGTTCGGCATCGTGCTGACCATGAACATCGCGATCGGCGCCTTCACCCCGCCGATGGCGGTGAACCTGATGGTCACCTGCAAGGTCGCGGGCTGCTCGATCGAGCAGACCCTGCCGTGGGTGATCTGGTTCGTGCTCGCGATGCTCGCGGCACTGCTGCTCGTGCTGTTCGTGCCGGAGGTCGCGCTGTTCCTGCCGCGGCTGCTGGGGGACGTGTAGGTCGCGCGGACGTCGGCTTGACGGTCAGCCGGATCGACCGATACGGTCCCGAAGAGTCTTGACCGGGAGGAAAGACACGCCATGCGACGACGCCATCTTCTGCTGAGTGCCTCGGCGCTGGTCGCCTCCCCTGCCCGTGCCCAGGGCACCGGCGCGGCCTGGCCGACGCGGCCGGTGCGCCTGATCGTGCCGTTCGCCGCCGGCGCCTCGTCCGACACGATTGCGCGGCTGGTCATGGCCAAGGCCGCCGAGCCGCTTGGCGCGCAGGTGGTGATCGAGAACCGCGCCGGCGCGGGCGGACTGATCGCGGCGCAGACGGTCGCGCGCGCGGCTCCCGACGGCTACACCCTGCTCTGGGGCGGCGGCACCGCGATCACCCAGGCGGTGATGCAGCGTGATCCCGGCTATGACTGGGCGAAGGACTTCACGCCGATCACCACGATCTCGGAACAACCTGCCGTGCTGTGCGTGCGCACCGCGGCGCCATGGCGCGATATCGGCGCGCTGATCGCGGAGGCGAAGGCCAACCGCGACGGGCTGCGCTACGGCTCAGGCGGCGTCGGCACGCCGGCGCACATGGCGGCGGCGGCCATGCTGACGCTGATCGGCGCCGAGGGGACGCATGTGCCGTATCGCGGCGCGAACCAGGCTGCGCTCGCGGTCGAGCAGGGCGAGGTCGACTTCGCGTTTGCGATCAGCAACATCGCCCTGCCCCGCGCGCAGCAGGGGCTGATCCGGGTGCTGCTCACCGGCGGTGGCAGGCGCATGGGCATGATGCCCGATGTGCCGACGCTCGGGGAGACGGTGCCGGGCGGGCCGGTGGTGGTCAGCGTCTCCTCGATCGTCGGCCCGGCCGGGATTCCGGAAATGGCCGCCAACCGCGTGCACGCCGCGGTGCACCAGGTGGTCAGCCGCGACACGACGCTGCGCGAAACACTGACCCGGGACGGCGGCGAGATCATGCTGTCCGAGAGCCCCGCCCACTATGCCGCGATCTGGGCCGAGGAGCACCAGCGCCTGACGCGGCTGGTCGAGCTCTCGGGCGCGCGCGTGGAATGACGCCCGCGTCGTTCTTCGCCGCCTATGACGCGTTCGGCGAACGGCGCACCGGCGGCGCGGGTGATGCCACCTCCGCCGCGTGGCTGCGCGAGGAAGCGGAGCGGGCCGGCGCCGAGGCGGTCCTCGTTCCGGCACCGTTCACCCGCCTTGTGCCCGGCCGCGCGCTGATCGAGACCGACGGCGTGACGGTCGAGGGCCTGCCGCTGTTCGACGGCGGACTGACGCCGCCCGAGGGCATCACCGGCGCGCTCGGCGCGCTCGGCTCGGATGCCGCGATCGGGTTCGCCGAGCTGCACCCTGCGGCGGCGAGCCTGCCCGGCAACGCCTTCGCCCGCGCGCGCCAGGAGAGCCGCCACCGCGGCATCGTCATCGCGATGCGGACCAAGCCCGACGGGCTCGCGCCGCTGAACGCGCACGACATCGAGGCGCCGTTCGGCCCGCCGGTGCTCCAGGTGGCGGGGCGCGATGCCACCCGGCTCGCCACGCTCGCCGCTGCGGGCGCGACCGCACGTCTGGTCGTCGACGGCACGCGCGCGCCCGCGGTGTCGCACTCGGTGCGCGCCACGCTCGCGGGCACGGCGCCGCCGCTCGTGCTGCTCACGCCGCGCACCTCGTGGTGGACCAGCACGGCCGAGCGCGGCGGCGGCATCCTCGCCTGGCTGGAGGCGCTGCGCGCGCTGGCCGCCGTGCCGCGCCGCCACGCAGTCGTCGCGCTCGCGACCTGCGGCCACGAACTCGGCCATGTCGGCGCGCGCCGGATCTACACGGACGAGCCCGCGCTCGCGCGCGATGCCGCGCTGACGATCCATCTCGGCGCCAATCTCGGCGCCGCCGAGGAGCCGCACCTGACCGTGCGCAGCAACGTCGCCGGCCTCGCCGATCGCATGGCCGAGGCGCTCGTCTCCGCCGGCCATCCGCGCGCGCCGGTCGAGCCCGTCGCAGGCGGCACGGCCAACGGCGAGGCGCACGAGATCGCGACGCGCGGCGGCCGCTACCTCTCGCTGATCGGCCGCAACCCCTGGTTCCACGCGCCCGAGGACCGCTTCCCCGTCAGCGTCGACCTGCCGCGCGCCGAGGCGATCGCGCGCGCCGTCGCCGCCCTCGCGGTCGAA
>NZ_JBHYDW010000033.1:4038-34444 GCF_051860475.1 Elioraea sp.
CGCCCGCGCCGACGCTCAGGTCGCGTAGTCGGGCTCCTCATTGTCGAGCACGCGACGCCACGCATCGAGATGCATGCGCGCGTCCACCTTCTCGCCCCAGGGGCCGAGATAGTTGCGCCGGAACCGGTCCGGGATGGTGCGCAGCTTCATGCCGGTCGACAGCGCGGTCATCTGGTACATCGCGGTGCGCTCGGCGATGTAGAGCTCGTCGAACGCCTCGTGCGGCGTCGCACCCACCACCGAGACGCCGTGGTTGCCCATCACCATGATGGTCCGGTCGCCGAGCAGCCGCGCGATCCGGTCACCCTCCTCGTTGTCGTGCACCGGCTCGTAGCCGGACGTGTCGTAGACGATCCGGTCGTTGAGCATCAGGTTGTTGTGGTGCGCGAGTGCCAACTCGCCGCCCTCGATCATCGACAGCGCGGTGAGGTACTGCGGGTGCACGTGCAGCACCGTCACCGCCTTCGGGTTGGCGAGATGGATGCGCGCATGGATGTGGAAGGCGACCTTGCGCAGCTCGCCCTTGCCGCGCAGCACGCGGCCGTCGAGGTCGCACACGATCAGGTCGGACGCCTTCAGCTCGCGGAACAGGTAGCCGCGCGCGTTGATCAGGAACAGCGGCTCCTCGCCCGGCAGCATGACGGAGTTGTGGTTGCCGATCTGCTCGTTCCAGCCGAGCCGCGCCGAGACGCGGAAGATCGCCGCCATGTCGCAGCGCAGCGCCCACTCCACCTCGTCGGCCTTGCTGTCCGTCAGGGTACTCACGACCGCCGTCATCGCCGTCCTCCTCTGCCCGGCGGAGCCCGCGCGCCACCGGATCATCGGCGCCCGCTCCTCTCGCACCGGTGACTCTCGCGCCGCATGACCCGTTTGCCAAGAGCCGCACATCGCGCCATCATTCCGTCGCACAACCAATGGGAGGCGGGAGCGATGATCACGCGCAGGCAACTCGGTGTGGTGTCGGTGGCGGGGATCGGCGCCTCGGCGCTCGGCGCGCCGGCGATCGCGCAGAAGCGCGGCGGCGACGTGGTGGTGGCGCAGCAGGCCCAGCCGCCCAGCCTGGACGCGGCGACCACCACGGCGCAGGCGAGCCGCAACATCAACCTTCACATGTACGAGACCCTGTTCGCACGCGACGAGGCGGGCAACCCGATGCCCGATCTGGCCGAGGGCGTGGACATCTCGTCCGACGGCCTCAGCTACCGTTTCGCCCTGCGAACCGGGGTGAAGTTCCACAACGGCAAGATCATGGACTCGACCGACGTGAAGGCCTCGCTCGAGCGCTACGGCAAGGTGGGCGGATCGGCCTTCATCATGCGCCCGGTCGACGCGATCGAGACGCCGGACGCCCGCACCGTGACAGTGAAGCTGAAGGAGCCCTATCCGGGCTTCATCGCCGGACTGTCGAGCCCGCGCGCGCCCTGCGCGATCATCCCGGCGGCCGAGGCGGCGAAGGAGGCGAACAGGATCGAGATCATCGGCACGGGCCCGTTCCGCTTCGTCGAGTACCGGCCCGACAGCCATGTCCGGCTCACGCGCTTCGACGACTATACGCCGAACACCAATTTCCGCGAGCGCGACGGGTTCGGCGGGAGGAAGACCGCGCATTTCGACACGATCACGATCCGCTTCATGCCCGAGGGCGGGGCGCGCACCGCCGGGCTGCAGACCGGCGAGCTGCATGTGCTCGAGGCGCTCGCCGTGCCGGCGGCGCAGCGGCTGCGCGCCGACCGCAACATCCGCACTCATGAGATGATCCCCTGGGCCTATCAGACCCTGATGATGAACCACGCCCAGGGACCGACCGACAACGTCGCGTTCCGCCGCGCGGTGCAGGCCGCGCTCGACCTGGAGGAGATCATGGCGATCTCCACCGACGGGCTCTACCGGATGACGCATGGCTGGCAGCATCCCGGCACGACCTACTTCGCCGGCGATGTCGGCAAGGAGCTCTACAACATGAAGAACCCCGACCGCGCGCGCGCCCTGCTGCGCGAGGCCGGGTATCGCAACGAGGAGGTGATCGTGCTGTCGGACTCCTCGTTCTCCAACCACAAGGCCGCCGGCGAGGTGACCGCGGAGCAGCTCAAGGCGATCGGCGTGAACGTGCGCCTGGTCGTGCTCGACTGGCCCTCGGCGCTGACCCAGCGCACACGGCGCGAGGGCTGGCACATCTGGACCCTGATGATGGGGATCGAGCCCTATGAGGGGCCCTACGGCGTGGTCGGCTTCTTCTCCGGCCACGCGCCGGTGCAGCACGAGCGCGATCCGGGGGTCGAGGATGCCCAGCGGCGGCTGACCACATCGCTCGCCGAGGCCGACCGCAAGAAGGCGGTCGCCGACTTCCAGGCGCGCATGTACGACCAGGCGATCGCCATCAAGTGCGGCGATGTCGGCATCGTCCAGGCGACGCGGGCGAACGTGGAGAACTACAAGCCCTACCGCATCCCGCGCATGTGGGATTGCTGGTTCGCCTGAGGCCACGCCCCGGGCGCGTCAGGACCGTTGCTGCGCTATACGCTCGGGCGGCTGCTCTCCGCCGTCCCCGTCCTGCTGGTCGTGTCGCTCGTCGCCTTCGCGATCATCGCGCTGGTGCCGGGCGACATGGCGAGCGAGATGGCCGGCCCGTCGGCGACCGCCGAGGAGCTGGAACGGCTGCGCATTCAGCTCGGCCTCGACAAGCCGCTGCTCGAACGCATGGTCGACTGGTACGCGGCGCTGCTGCTGCGCGGCGATCTCGGCCAGAGCGTGCTGCTGCGCCAGTCGGTCACCGCGGCGATCCTGGAGCGGCTGCCGGTCACGCTGTCGCTCACCTTCCTCGCGCTGATCATCGCGATCGTGCTCGGCGTGCTCGCCGGCATGGTCGCGGCGGTGCGCCCGAACACCTGGACCGACCAGGGCGTGATGGCGACCGCGCTGATCGGCCTCAGCCTGCCCGATTTCTGGCTCGGGCTGGTGTTCATCTGGCTGTTCGCGGTGCAGCTCGGCTGGCTGCCCACCGGCGGCTACGTGCCCTTCGCCGAGGACCCGCTCGGCTGGCTGCGCGCGATGGCGATGCCGGCGGGCTGCCTGGCGCTCACCCAGATGGGGCTGCTCGCGCGCATCACCCGGGCGAGCATGCTCGACGTGCTGCGCCAGGACTTCGTGCGCACCGCCCGCGCCAAGGGCCTGCCCGGCTGGGTGGTGGTGGCCAAGCACGCCGGCGCGAACGTGCTCGTGCCGGTGCTCACCGTCGCCGGGGTCGCCACCGGCATCCTGCTCGGTGGTGCTGTGGTGATCGAGCAGGTGTTCAGCCTGCCCGGGGTCGGTCGGCTGATCATCGGCGCGATCCAGCGCCGCGACTATCCGGTGATCCAGGGGGGATTGCTGCTGACCGCCTCGATCTTCGTCGCCGTCAACCTCGTCGTCGATCTGCTCTATGCCGCCGTCGATCCCCGCGTCCGCTACGACCGACGATAGCGCCGCGCCGGAAGGCCCGTCGCTGGTCGCGCGGCTGCTGTCGCATCGCGGCGTGGTGGTCGGGCTGGTGCTGTTCGGCCTGGTGGTGCTCGCGGCGCTGAGCGCGGACTGGATCAGCCCGCACGATCCGCTGCGCAACAACTTCCGCTACCGGCTCGGTGCGCCGAACGACATCCACTGGCTCGGCACCGACCGGTTCGGCCGCGACATCCTGAGCCGCATCATCCACGGCACGCGCGTCTCCTTGCGCATCGGCCTGATGGTGGTGCTGGCCGCGGGGATCCTCGGCGCGCTGATCGGCGCGGCGGCGGGGTATTTCCGCCGCCTCGACGGGCCGGTGATGCGGGTGATGGACGGGCTGATGGCGTTCCCGGGCATCCTGCTCGCGATCTCGCTCGCCGCCGCGCTCGGCCCGTCCGAGCTGAACGCGGCGATCGCGCTCACCGTCGCCTACACGCCGCGCACGGCGCGGATCGTGCGCGCCTCGGTGCTGGTCGTGCGCGAGCTCGACTACGTGGAGGCGGCGCGCGCGCTCGGTGCGGGGCACGGGCGCATCCTCGCGCGCCATATCCTGCCGAACAGCCTCACGCCGCTGGTCGTGCAGTGCACCTACATCTTCGCGCTCTCGGTGCTGGCCGAGGCGGTGCTGTCCTTCATCGGGGTGGGCCCCCCGCCGCCCACGCCGTCGCTCGGCTCGATCATCGCCGACGGGCGCGACTACATCCTGGAGGCGCCCTGGATCTCGCTCTATCCCGGCATCGCGATCGCGATCACGGTGCTCGGGCTCAACCTGCTCGGCGACGGGCTGCGCGACGTGCTCGATCCGCGCATGAAGGTCGATATCCGGTGACGGCGCTGCTCGAGGTGCGCGGCCTGACGGTGCGCTTCGGCCCCTGGGCGGTGGTGGAGGACGTCTCGTTCGAGGTCGCGCCCGGCGAGGTGCTGGCGATCGTCGGCGAATCCGGCTGCGGCAAGTCGATGACGGCGCTCGCGCTGACGCGGCTGGTACCGGAGCCCGGGCGCATCTCGGGCGAGGTGGTGTTCGAGGGGCGCGATCTGCTTACGCTCAGCGAGCGCGAGATGCGCCAGGTGCGCGGCGGGCGGATCGCGATGATCTTCCAGGAGCCGATGACCAGCCTCAATCCGGTGTTCACGGTGGGGCACCAGATCGCCGAGGCGCTGACCTGGCACGGCGCGATGTCGGGTGCGGCGGCGCGCGCGGAAGCGGCACGGCTGCTCTCGCTGGTCGAGATCCCGAACGCGGCGGAGCGGCTCGGCGCCTATCCGCACGAGCTCTCGGGCGGGATGCGCCAGCGCGTGATGATCGCCATCGCACTTGCCTGCCGCCCTGCCCTGCTGATCGCCGACGAGCCGACCACCGCGCTCGACGCGACCGTGCAGGCGCAGATCATCGACCTGCTCCGCCGGCTGCGCGCGGAGCTCGGCATGGCGGTGATCCTGATCACGCACGATCTCGGCGTGGTCTCCGACTTCGCCGACCGGGTGGCGGTGATGTACGCCGCGCGCATCGTCGAGACCGCGCCGGCGGAGGCGCTGTTCGCGGAACCGCGCCACCCCTACACCGAAGGGCTGCTCGCCAGCCTGCCACGGCTCGATACGACGGCGGAGCGTCTTGCCTCCATTCCCGGCCAGGTGCCGCCGCCCTTCGCACTGCCGCGCGGCTGCCGCTTCGCGCCGCGCTGCGGCTACGCCAAGGCGCCGTGCGAGGCCGCGCTGCCACCGCTCGTACCGGCGGGCGAGGCGCGCGCGGCCTCCTGCATCCGCCTCACCGATTACGCGGTGACGCAGTGACTCCGATCCTGTCGGTGCGCGGGCTCGTCAAGCACTTCCGCAGCCGCGGCGGGATGTTCCGCGACGCCCCGCCGCCCGTGCGCGCGGTGGACGGGATCGACCTCGACGTGCCGGACGGCGGCACACTCGGCCTGGTCGGCGAGTCCGGCTGCGGCAAGTCGACCACCGGGCGGCTGGTGCTGCGGCTGATCGAGGCGGATGCGGGCAGCATCCTGTTCGCCGGCGAGGATGTGCGCGCCGCCGACGCGGCCCGGCTGCGCGCGCTGCGCCGGCGGATGCAGATCGTGTTCCAGGATCCGTTCGGCTCGCTCGATCCGCGCATGACCGTGCGCGAGATTCTCGAGGAGCCGTTCCTGATCCACCGCATCGGCGATGCGGCCGAGCGGACGCGGCGGGTGCGCCGCCTGCTCGATGCGGTGGGGCTCGCCGCACACCACGCTGCGCGCCATCCGCACCAGTTCTCGGGTGGGCAGCGCCAGCGCATCGGTCTCGCGCGCGCTCTCGCCCTCGACCCGGCGCTGATCGTCGCCGACGAGCCGGTCTCGGCGCTCGACGTCTCGGTGCAGGCGCAGGTGCTGAACCTGATGCGGGACCTCCAGCGCGAGCGGCGGCTGTCGATGCTGTTCATCAGCCACAACCTTGCGGTGGTGCGGCACATGGCCGACGAGGTGGCGGTGATGTATCTCGGCGTCGTGGTCGAGCAGGCGCCGCGCGAGACGCTGTTCGCGGCACCGCTGCATCCCTACACCCAGGCGCTGCTGTCAGCGGTGCCCGACCCGGGCGGAGAGAAGCGCCAGCGCGTGGTGCTGCGCGGCGAGATCCCCTCGCCCACCGCGCCGCCCTCGGGCTGCCGGTTCCGCACGCGCTGCCCGCTCGCCGAGCCGCGCTGCGCCGAGACGGTGCCGGCGCTGCGCGCGGTGGCGGCCGGGCATCGCGTCGCCTGTCACCTCGTCTGACTTGCCGGCGCGCAGGCCGGCCTGTATCGGGCGGCGCATGACGATCCTGCTGACCGGCGCGGCCGGATTCATCGGCTTCCACCTGGCCCGCGCCCTGCTCGCCCGCGGCGAGCGGGTGGTCGGGTTCGACTCCGTGAACGCCTACTATGACGTCACCCTGAAGGAGGCGCGGCTCGCGGTGCTGGGCCAGGACCCGGGCTTCACCATGGTGCGCGGCGACCTCGCCGACCGCGAGGCGGTGCTCGGGCTCGCCGAGGCGCATCCGACGATCGACCGGATCGTGCATCTCGCCGCGCAGGCGGGCGTGCGCTACGCCGAGGTGAACCCCTACGCCTATGTCGATGCCAACCTGATGGGCCAAGTGACGGTGCTGGAGCTCGCGCGCCGGCTGCGGCGGCTCACGCATGTCGTCTATGCCTCGTCCTCCTCGGTCTATGGCGGCAACACCAAGCTGCCGTTCAGCGAGACCGACCCGGTGGAGCGGCCCTTCAGCCTCTATGCGGCCTCGAAACGGGGCGGCGAGATGATCGCGACGTCGTACGCGCATCTGCATGGCATCCCCTGCACCGGCCTGCGCTTCTTCACCGTCTATGGCCCGTGGGGGCGGCCCGACATGGCCGCCTTCCTGTTCGCCGAGGCGATCACCGAGGGCCGCCCGATCACCGTCTATGGCGAGGGCAAGCTCAAGCGCGACTTCACCTATATCGACGACATCGTCGCCGGGCTCATCGGCTGTCTCGATGCCGGACCTGCGGTGGCGGCGCGTCCCGACGAGCCGGGCGGGCCGCCGCACCGGATCTACAATCTCGGCAACCACCGCGCGGAGGTGCTGGACCGCTACATCGCCCTGATCGAACAGGCGCTGGGGAAGCAGGCGGTGCGGCAGCACGCGGCCAAGCCGCGCGCCGACGTCGCCGAGACCTATGCCGACATCGCGCGCGCGCAAGCGGATTTCGGGTTCGCGCCGGCGACGCCGATCGACGAGGGCATCCCGCGCTTCATCGCCTGGTTCCGCGCCTGGAAGGGCCGGTAGCGCGGCTCAGTTGCCGGGCTGCTGGCGGAAGAACTCGGGGTCGACGAACCGGAACAGCTGCGGATCGAACCGCCCGCCGGTCTGCGCGCCGAACAGGCTCACGCGCACGGCCTGGGCCTGCGCGTCCACCACCGTCCACTGCCGGAGCTCGAGCGGGGGGTCGTTGAAGGTGAGCGTGATGCTGCCCTCGCCGCTGCGGCCGGCGCGCACCACCGTCACCTGGATCACGCCCGGGAACCGCTCGACCCGCACCGGCACGACATCGCCGCCGGTGAGCCGGATGCGCTCGGCGAGCAGCACCGAGAGCGGGGTCGCGCCGATCGGGATGTGGCTGGTCTGGCGCACCGACTTGTCGTGGAAGATGACGAAGGTGCCGTCGGCGACCAGCAGGATCTGCGCCGGCGGGTCGTACTCGAAGCGCATCCGGCCCGGGCGCTGGAGCCAAAGCGTGCCCTCGGCCGTGCCGCCGCGCGCGTCCATCTGCACGAAGCGGGCGGTGAGCGTGCGCAGGCCGTCGAGATAGGTCTCGATCCGGGCCAGATCGGCGCGGTCCTGGTCGGTGAGCGCAGCGGGTTGGGGGGAGCGCTGCGCCGCGCCCTGGCCCGGGCCGGCGGGCGGCGGCGGGCGGCCGGGCAGGCTGCGCGACTGCTGGGCGAGCGCGGGGAGCGGCAGGGCGGCGAGGACAGCGATCAGGAGGCGGCGGTTCATGGCAGGACCATAGGGGTTCCGCGACCGATGTGCAGCGCAGAGACGCGTGAGCGCATCCCGGCCTTGCCCGGCGCCGCGCACCTCGCCAAGTTCACGCCACAACCCCCGAGGAAGACCACGCCATGGCCGAGAGCCTCGCCGTCGCGATCCAGATGGATCCGATCGAGACCATCAACATCGACGCCGACAGCACCTTCGTGCTGGGGCTGGAGGCGCAGGCGCGCGGGCACCGGCTGTGGCACTACCTGCCGCGGCACCTGGCGCTGTCGGCCGGGCGGGTGCTGGCGAAGGCGCGGCCTCTGACGCTGCGCCGCGAGCGCGGCAATCATTACACGTTCGGCGCGTGGGAGGAGCTCGACCTCGGCACGATGGACGTGGTGCTGATGCGCCAGGACCCGCCCTTCGACATGGCCTATATCACCGCGACGCACATCCTCGAACATATCCATCCCGACACGCTGGTGGTGAACGATCCGGCCGCCGTGCGCAACGCGCCGGAGAAGCTGTTCGTGACGCAGTTCCCCGAGCTGATGCCGCCCACCCTCATCACCGCCGACCGTGACCAGATCATGGCGTTCCGGCGCGAGCACGGCGACCTGATCCTCAAGCCGCTGTTCGGCAACGGGGGCGCGGGGGTGTTCCTGGTGAAGTCGGACGACATGAACCTGAACGCGCTGCTGGAGCTGTTCACGGAACGCTCGCGCGAGCCGCTGGTGATCCAGCGCTACGTGCCGCAGGTGCGCACGGGCGACAAGCGCATCATCCTGGTGGACGGCGAGGCGATGGGTGCGATCAACCGCGTGCCGGCGGAGGGCGAGGCGCGGTCGAACATGCATGTGGGCGGGCGGCCGGAGAAGACCACGCTGACCGAGCGCGAGCGCGAGATCTGCAAGCGGATCGGTCCGACCCTGCGCGAGCGCGGCCTGATCTTCGTCGGCATCGATGTGATCGGCGACTACCTGACCGAGATCAACGTCACCTCGCCGACGGGGTTGCAGGAGGTGACGCGGTTCGACGGCGTGCAGCTCGAAGCGTATATCTGGGACGCGATCGAGGCGCGGCTCGGGGGCTGAACTCCGCAAGTTCTGCATCGCGTCCCGCGGCAGGGTGGTAGCACCGGAGGGACAAAGATGCCGCCTCGCCCGCGTACGCTGACATCCTATGCCGATCGGCTGGGCCGCGCGTTGCGGCTGATGGCTGCGCGGCCGGACGAGGAGCTGCCGATCGAGCGTCTGGCGGAGGCGGCGGCGCTGTCGCCGTTTCATTTCCATCGCGTCTGGACGGCGATGATGGGTGAGACGGTGGCGGAGACGCGGCGGCGGCTGCGGTTGCAGCGGGCGGCGGCCGATCTGCTGCGCGGGCGGTTGCCGCTTGAGCGTGTGGCGCGGCGGGCGGGGTATGCGGGTGTTGCGGCGTTCGGGCGTGCGTTCCGCGCGGCCCATGGCGTGGCACCGGCGGCGTATCGTGCGCGGGGCGGCATCGGCGTCCTTCCGGTTGAAAACCATTCCGAAGGAGAGGATGTCATGTACGAGGTTTCGATCCGTCCGTTCGCCGGTGTGCGTGTGGCGGCGATGCGGCATGTGGGCGACTACCAGGCGATCGGCGCGGTGTTCGACCGGCTGATGGCGTGGGCGGCGGCGCGCGGCTTGGGTGGTGCGCGGAGTTTCGGAGTGTATCACGACGATCCGGCGGCGGTGCCGACGGCGAAGCTGCGCAGCGATGCGTGCGTCGAGGTCGGGCCGGACGTCGCCGGCGACGCTGCGGTGACGATCACGGATATCCCGGCGTGCCGTGCGGCGGTGCTGCTGTTCAAGGGCCCGTATGCGGAGCTGGAGGTGCCGTATCGGTGGCTGTATGGCGAGTGGCTGCCCGCGAGCGGCGAGGAGCCGGCGGATCAGCCGTGTTTCGAGGAGTATCTGAACGATCCGCGCGGCGTGCCGCCATCGGAGTGGGTCACGGCGGTTCACCTGCCGTTGCGCGGGTAGTGCAGGGGGGGGGGGGGGGGCCCAGCGGGGGCCCCCCCCGCGGTTGATGTTCCCTGCCCGGTTGCCCGGCCGGGTGGTGCGACTACAGTCGCGGGGGCGCGCAACGACGCGCCGCAAGTCCGGGAGACATGAACCATGACGACGATCACGCGTCGCGGCCTGGCCGCGCTGGGACTCACTCTGGCGGCGCTGCCGTCGCGCGCGCAGGGCGGCTGGCCCGAGCGCCCGGTGCGCTGGATCATCCCCTTCCCCCCGGCCGGCACGGCCGACATCCTCTCGCGCCTGCTGGCCGAGCAACTGGGCCCGCGGATCGGCCAGCCGATGGTGGTGGAGAACCGGGCCGGGGCGGGCGGCACGATCGCGGCCGATCTGCTCGCGCGGGCGCGCGGGGACACGCATATGGTGATGACGTCGAACTTCGCGCCGCATGGCAGCAGTCCGACGCTGTTCCCAAACGTCACCTATCATCCGCAGACCGATTTCAGCCATGTCGGGCTGTTCGGATCATTGCCGATGGTGATCTGCGTCAATCCGTCGCATCCGGCGCGGACGTTGCAGGAGTTCCTGGCGGCGGCGAAGGCGAAGCCTGGCGATGTGGCGATGGCGTATGGCGGCAACGGCACGGCCTCGCATCTGATCGGGTTGCAGTTCCAGCGCGTGGCCGGGATCGAGCTGAATTTCGTGCCGTATCGCGGTGCGGGGCCGGCGCTGATCGACGTGCTGGCGAATGTGGTGCCGTCGATCATCGAGACGATGCCGGCGGCGATCGGGCATATCCGTGGGGGGCGGCTGCGGCCGTTGGCGGTGAGTGCGGCGTCGCGTTCGGCGGCGTTGCCGGATGTGCCGCATTTCGGCGAGGTGGGGCTTGGCGATGCGTCGGCGGTGAACTGGTTCGGGTTCGCGGCGGCGGCGGGTGTGCCGGCGGCGATCGTTCAGCGGTGGAATGCGGAGTTGCGCGCGGTGCTGGCGATGGAGGAGGTGCGCGCGCGGATGCTGGAGCTGGGCTTCGAGGGGACGAACATGGAGCCCGGGTTCATGCAGGAGTTCGTGGGCCGCGAGGTGGCGCGGTGGCGGCAGGTGATCCGGGAGAACAACGTCACGACGGGGTAACGCCGTCGGGTGCCCGGTAGGCGGGAGAGGGGGTTTGGCGAAGAGGGCCAATGGCCCTTTCCTCCACCAAAGCAAGGATAAGCTCTGCGCCGCCGGCTGGCGTTATACTGCTCCGCGATGACGTCGGACACGGTCGGGCCCTACGAGCGCGGCTTCCGCGAGTTCACCGAGGCCTACGAGGCGTTCGGCTTCGAGAACATACATGCCGGCGCCGTGCCCTTCCTGCCCAGGGTGCCGGGCCTCGTGCTGGACGTCGGCGCCGGCAGCGGACGGGATGCCGCCTGGTTCGCCGCACAGGGCTGGGAGGTGATCGCCGTCGAGCCGGCGGCCGCGATGCGCAGCGAGGCGGCTCGCCGGCATGATTCGCCGCGCATCCGCTGGCTCGACGATCGGCTGCCGGCGCTTGCGGCGGTGCATCGTCTCGGCCTTGCGTTCGACCTCGTCTGGCTCAGCGGAGTGTGGATGCACATGCCGCCGGAGCAACGGCCGCGCGCGATGCGCAAGCTTGCGACACTCTTGAAGCCCGGCGGACGCATGGTGCTGACGCTGCGCCACGGCCCCGCGCCGGAAGGGCGGCCGATGTGGCCGGTCGATGCCAACGAGGTGGAGCGGCTCGGGGTCGATCTCGGCCTGGCGTTGCGGGTAGCGACCGAGCGGCGGGACGACCTGCAGGGACGCGAGAGCGTGCGGTGGCAGACCGTGATCGTCGACCTGCCGGATGACGGGGCTGGCGCGCTGCCCTTGCTGAGAGGCGTCATCCTCAAGCAGGAGAAGGCTGCCACCTACAAGCTCGGCTTGCTTCGCGCGATCGCGCGGATCGCGGATGCGTCGCCGAACGTGGCGCGGGAGTCGGAGGAGCATGTCGAGCTGCCGCTTGGACTCGTCGCGCTCTACTGGCTCAGGATGTTCAAGCCGCTGCTGGAGCGGGGGCTGCCACAGATGCCCGAGCGCCTCGGCGCGGCGCCGTCCTTCGCGCGTGAGGCGTTTCGCGGTCTGGCATTGGTCGCACCCTATGATCTGCGGCCCGGAGGCGTATTCGCCGGCGACGTCGCGGCAGCCGTCCGGCGCGCGCTCGCCGATGCCGCGCGCACCATCGCGGACATGCCGGCCACACACCTGACCTTCGCCGACGACACGCCGGTCTTTCCGACCGCGTACGGGCGTGCTCCCGGTCGATCCGCGATCTTCGCGGCGACGGAGGAATCCCTCTGGGCTTACGGCACGACGCGCGTGCCGCTCCCAGTGTGGCATGCGTTGCGCCGGATGAGCGCGTGGATCGAGCCGATGCTCGTGGCGGAGTGGGTTCGGCTGACCGTGGGGTATGCCGAACGCGCGGGGCGGAGGCTCGCCTCTGACGACGTCATGGCCGCGCTGCGCTGGATCGAGCCCGAGCGCGACACGCGCCTGGTGCGCGAGCTGGCACTCAGGCGTCTGGCGGCGGGCGGAACGGTGCGCTGCGTCTGGACAGGTCGGCGGCTCGGCGCGGACGCGGTTGACATCGACCATTGCCTGCCGTGGTCGGCGTGGGCCTGCAACGACCTGTGGAACCTCCTGCCGACGGCGCGCGCGATCAACCAGCACAGCAAGCGCGACCGCATCGTTGCCGCGCCGGTGCTCGCAGCGGCCCGGCCGACGATCACGGAGTGGTGGGACAGTGCGTATCTTCGCGCCGATCCGGCGATCCGGCTTCGTTTCGTCGAGGAAGCGCGCACCAGCCTGCCGATCACCAAAGAGCGCGAACTCGATCTCGACGAGGTCTTCGCAGCGCTTGATTATCGCCGGCTGCGCCTGCGCCAGGAGGCGCAGGTGGCGGAGTGGGAGGGGCCGGGACGGCGGGGGTGACCGCCGACCTGCCCGACCTCGTGAAGGTGTCGGTGGTAACGCTGCTGACCGATGCGCTTGACCGCTACCTGAACAGTCTGCCAGACGCGCCAACGGACGCAGCCGGGAACCGGGCGCTCCGCGCACTCTGCGTGATCGACGAGGCCCACCGCATCCTGGGCAACAGCCTGCCCGGCCTGTCGGGCCTGATCCGGCTCAGCCGGTCGAAGGGCGGATCGGTGATGCTGATCTCGCAGGGGCCGGATGACTTCTCCGGCGAGGACGACGAGTTCCTCAACGAGATGGGGCTGGTGGTGGCGTTCCGGACCAACGCCGATGCGCGGGCGGTGCGCCGGATACTCGGGCCGGGCGCGAACCTCGCGATGCTGGAGAAGGGGCAGGCTTGGGTGAAGGTCGGGGCGGAACCCGCGCCGCGGCGCGTGATCGCGTGGCGGTGATGCGCTGCCACGTCCACTTCTGACGCAGCGCGCTGCTACGGTCGCTGCGCCGGCGGTCGCCCTCCCCTCCCCGCCCCACTTCGGCGAGGCGGATAAAGGAATAAAAGCATAAAGTGATGGAGCTGACCCAGTGGTCTGATCACTGGTCATGACCCCATGGCTCGCTGGACCTGCGAGTCTGGGGGCATGGGGGAAGGCGTGGAGGTCAGGCTTCGGCCGGGCGATCGGGAGCGGCCGAAAGCGTGGTCGCGGACCGCAAGAGCCCGCAGCACCATGTCAGACGGGCGCGGATCGTGCTGCTGAGGGCCGACGGCGCGGGCACGATGGCGATCCGCGCGGCCTGGCGCCCTCCACGATCCACCGCATCTGGCGCGAGCATGGCCGCAAGCCGCATCGGATCGAGGCCTTCAGGCTCTCCAACGACCCACGCTTCGTCGAGAAGGTGCGCGCCATCGTCGGGCTCTACGTCAGCCCGCCCGAGCACGCGCTCGTCCCCTCGGTGGACCAGAAGTCGCAGATCCAGGCGCTCGACCGCACCCAGCCGGGGCTGCCGATGAAGCGCGGGCGCGGTGCGACGATGACCCACGACGACAAGCGCCACGGCACGACGACGCTGTTCGCCGCGCTGACCAGGCGCCGCCTCAAGCGCGGCGCCTTCCGCTCCGTCAGCGAGCCCAACCAGGCAATCCGCGACTACCTCGACGCTCACAACGCCGCCCCGAGGCCCTTTCGCTGGACCACCCGCGCCGACACCATCATCGGCAAGTACCAGCGCCAGAAACCTCGGCTGGAGTCGCTCCACAAGGGGTGGGGACGGTGTGGGGAGGCTCCCCGAGCTGACGGAAGAAGCCCAAGATAATCAATCCATTGTTGAGATGTCAGATCTCTGGCGTCCCGTACGGGATTCGAACCCGTGTTGCGGCCTTGAAAGGGCCGAGTCCTAGGCCTCTAGACGAACGGGACGTGCGCGCGGGTTACCCCGCCCCCGCATGCGATGCAAGCAAGCCTCACGCGGGCGAGGCATCGATGACCTGCAGCGAGGCCGACGCGCCACCGCGGAAGTGGTCCTCCCGCAACACGCCGGCCAGCACCACCGTTGCGCCAAGCGCCGAGGCAAGGCCGCGCCCCAAGGCTCCACCGGCAGCGCGGAACGCAATGGCGTTGAGCCGCCCTCCTCCCTCGCCGGTCACAGCAAGACGCAAGTGCGCGCCGGTGGCGCCGACCGCGCCGACGAAGCCGAGCCGCCCGCGGAGCGAGAACACGGGCTCCGGATTGCCGGCGCCGAACGGGCCGAGCCGAGCGACGGCGCGCGCGAGTTCCGCCGTAGCCCCCTCGACCGTCATCGTGCCGTCGAGCACCAGAGCCTCCGGGCCTTCGGTCGCGCCGAGGCACGCGGCGCACAGCAGTTCGTGCAGCGCACCGAGCCGGTCCGCCGACAACGTCACGCCGGCGGCCATGGCGTGACCGCCGGCCTTGATCGCGATCCCCGCCGCGACCGCCGCACGCACCGCGTCGCCGAGATGCACCCCTGGCACGGATCTCCCGGAGCCGGTCGCGAGCCCGCCCGCGATGCCGAGGACGAAGGCGGGGCGGCCGAACCGCTCCTTGACCCGCCCGGCGACGATTCCCACCACACCCGCATGCCACCCCTCGCCGGCGACGAGGATCACCGGCCGCCCCGCGCCCGCCTGTCGTTCCGCGGCTGCCAGTGCAGCATCGAGCACGCCCGCCTCGATCCGCTGCCGCTCGCGGTTCAGCGCATCGAGACGTTGCGCCAGCCCCTCCGCCTCGGCCGTCTCGTCGCTCAGCAGCAGCTGGACGCCGAGCTCGGCATTGCCGATCCGCCCGGCCGCATTGAGCCGCGGCGCGAGCGCGAAGCCGATCGCCTCGGCATCCGGCGGACGCGTGACACCGGCGACGCGCAGCAGCGCCGCGATCCCGGCGCGCGGACGCACAGCCATCAGCGCGAGCCCCTGTGTGACGAAGGCGCGGTTGACGCCGACCAGCGGCACCACGTCAGCCACCGTCGCGAGCGCGACCAAGTCGACCAGCGACAGCAGCGTGGCCGCATCGAGGGCGCGCGGCCAGCCGGTCTCACGCAGCACGCGGTTCACCCCCACCGCCGCGAGGAAGGCGAGGCCCGCGGCGCAGAGCGGCGCAAGGCCCTCCGGGCCGGCGAGGGTCGGATTGACGTGCGCCACGGCTGCCTCCGGGGCACGATCGACGCGGTGATGGTCGAGCACCAGCACGTCGGCGCGCGGGGCGATCCCGGCGATCGGCCCGGGGGCCGCGGACCCGCAATCGACGCACAGGATCACGCGCGCCCCGGCATCGGCGAGCGCGGCGAACGCCGCGGCGTTCGGGCCGTAGCCGTCGCGCAGCCGGTCCGGCACCGCATGCACCGCGTGCCCGCCGACCGCGCCGAGGAAGCGCCGCATCAGCGCGGTCGCGGCCGCGCCATCCACGTCGTAGTCGCCGAACACCGCGACCGTCTCGCCGCGGCGCACCGCATCGGCGAGCCGCGCGGCCAGCGTGTCCATCCCGTCCAGTGCCGACGGGTCGGGCAGCCAGTCGCGCAGGCGCGGCGTCAGGTGACGGTCCAGATCTGCCGCCGCGATGCCGCGCAGCGCGATCAGCCGGGCGAGCGGCTCAGGCAGGCCGTGCGCCTGGGCGAGCAGCGCGGCCGCGCCCGCATCGCCCGCGCGCGCGACCCAGCGCCGCCCGCTGAACGAGAGCGCGGCCGGCGCGGAAACGGTCAGACCGCCATCCACGACTTGCGCGTGAAGTTGTGGTGCGCCTCGATGTAGCGGACCGTGCCGGACTTCGAGCGCATCACCAGCGAATGCGTGGTCGCGCCCGAACCGAAGCGGCGCACGCCGCGCAGCATTGCGCCGTTGGTGACGCCGGTGGCGGCGAACATCACGTCGCCCTTCGCCATCTCCTCGGTCGTATACTTGCGGTTCAGATCGGTGATGCCCCACTTCGCGGCGCGCTTGCGCTCGTCGTCGTTGCGGAACAGCAGCCGTCCCTGGATCTGGCCGCCGATGCAGCGCAGCGCGGCTGCCGCCAGCACGCCCTCGGGCGCGCCGCCCGAGCCCATGTACATGTCGATGCCGCTCTCGGCCTGACTGGTCGCGATCACGCCCGAGACGTCGCCGTCGCTGATCAGCGTGATGCGCGCGCCGGCACCGCGCACGGCCCTGATCAGCTCGGCATGGCGCGGCCGGTCGAGGATGCAGACGACGAGGTCCGAGACCTCCATCTTCTTCGCCCGCGCCACCGCCCTGAGGTTTGCCTCCGGCGGCTCGTCGAGATCGACGAGATCGTCCGGCAGCCCTCCGCCGACGGCGATCTTGTCCATGTAGACGTCGGGCGCGTTGAGGAAGTTGCCGGCCTCGGCGAGCGCCACCACGGCCAGCGCGTTGTTGCCGCCCTTGGCGGTGATGGTCGTGCCCTCCAGCGGGTCGAGCGCGATGTCGGCTCTCATGCCGCCCGAGCCCACCTTCTCGCCGATGTAGAGCATGGGCGCCTCGTCGCGCTCGCCCTCGCCGATCACCACCGTGCCGTCGATCGCCACCGTGTCGAAGGCGCGGCGCATCGCGTCCACCGCCGCCTGGTCGGCCGACTTCTCGTCGCCGCGCCCCATCAGCCGCGAGGCCGCGAGTGCGGCCGCCTCGGTCACGCGCACGAGCTCGAGCGCCAGGTTGCGGTCGATGTGCCGTGCATCCGGCGCCTCGCCGCCGGCCGCGAACACCCGGGGCGCGTCTGCCTTGTTCGCCATGTCTCCTCCACACCCTCGCGGGGCTACAGCGTTTCGATCCGGATCATGGTCGGCGGTTCAACCACCGAACCGAGCTCGGCGATCTGGGCGAGCGCCGCCGCCAGCGCCGCCTCCTCGCAGGGATGCGTGGTCAGCACCACCGGCACCGTCGCATCCGGCGCGCGGCCACGCTGGATCATGCTCTCCAGGCTGACCACATGGTCGCGCAGCACGGCCGAGACATCGGCGATCACGCCGGGACGGTCCATCACGGTCAGGCGGAGATAGGCCGCACCGAGGCGGCGCGCGATCGGCACCGCGGGTTCCGCCGAGAGGTGGTGCGCGGCCATGCCGAAGGGGGGTGTGTGCCGGCCGCGCGCGATATCGATCAGGTCGGCCACCACGGCCGAGGCGGTCGGGCCAGCACCGGCGCCCCGCCCCTCCAGCATCACGCGGCCGACATGATCGCCCTCGACCATCACCGCGTTGAACACGCCGTCGACATGCGCAAGCGGCGAGGCAGCGGGCACCATCACCGGATGGACGCGCGCGGAGATACCGCCGTCGTTGCGTTCGGCGATGCCGACCAGCCGGATGACGAAGTCGAGCTCTTTTGCGAACGCGATGTCGAGCGCCGAGACATGCCGGATGCCCTCGACATGAACCGAGACGAAATCCACTGGTCGGCCGAACGCGAGCGCGACCAGGATCGCGAGCTTGTGCGCCGCGTCGATGCCGTCGATGTCGAAGGCCGGGTCGGCCTCGGCGTAGCCATGCGCCTGCGCCTCGGCAAGCACATCCCCGAAGGCGCGGCCGGTGTCGCGCATCGTCGTCAGGATGTAGTTGCAGGTGCCGTTCAGGATGCCGGCGACGCGCGTGATGCGGTTCGCCGCCAGCCCCTCGCGCAGCGCCTTGATCGCCGGGATGCCGCCCGCCACCGCGGCCTCGAAGGCGAGCGGCGTGCCCGCGTCCTCGGAAGCGGCGGCAAGCTCGGCGCCGTGCAGCGCCAGCATCGCCTTGTTGGCGGTGACAACCGGCTTGCGCAACGCAAGCGCGGCGTCGACCGTGTCGCGCGCGATCCCGTCCGCGCCGCCGATCACCTCCACCACCACGTCCACGCCCGGATCGCGCGCCAATGCCACCGCGTCATCGTGCCAGGCGAGACCGTCCAGCGATACACCGCGATCGCGCGTGCGGTCGCGTGCGGCAACCGCCACCGGAACGATCGGCCTTCCGGCGCGCGCCGCGATCAGCTCGGCATTCTCGCGCAGAAGCCGGAGCGTCCCCGCACCCACCGTGCCCAGGCCGGCGAGCCCCACCCGCAACGCTGCGCTGCTCATGCGGCGTCCTCGACCCCCGTGGCGAGACCGGGCGCATTCGACCCTTGCAGGAACTGCCGGATCGCCCGACAGGCCTGTCGGATGCGGTGCGTGTTCTCGACCAGCGCGATCCGCACATGCCCGTCGCCGTGCTCGCCGAAGCCGACGCCGGGACTGACCGCGACCTTGGCGCGCTCCAGCAGAAGCTTGGAGAATTCAAGACTGCCGAGAGGGCGGAAGCGCTCGGGGATCGGCGCCCAGGCGAACATCGAGGCGGCCGGCGCCGGAACCTCCCAGCCCGCCGCGGCGAGGCCGCGGAGCAGCACGTCGCGCCGGTCGCGATACAGCGCGCGCACCTGATCGACGCAGTCCTGCGACCCGTTCAGCGCCGCGACCGAGGCGACCTGGATCGGCGTGAAGGCGCCATAGTCGAGATACGACTTCACGCGCGCCAGCGCCGCGATCAGGCGTGGATTGCCGGCGGCGAAGCCGATCCGCCAGCCCGCCATCGAGTAGGTCTTGGACATCGAGGTGAACTCGACCGCGATCTCCTTCGCGTTGGGCACAGCGAGGATTGAGGGCGGCGGCTCGCCATCGAAATAGATCTCGGCATAGGCGAGATCGGAGATCACGAACACCTCGTGCCGCCGCGCGAAGGCCACCACCTCGCGGTAGAACTCGAGGCTCGCGGTCAGCGCGGTCGGGTTCGAGGGGAAGTTGACGATCAGCGCGGTCGGTTTCGGTACCGAATGGATCACCGCGCGGTCGAGGGCGCGCAGCATGTCCTCGCCCGGCTCGTGCGGCACCGAGCGCACCGCCGCACCAGCGATGACGAAGCCGAACTGGTGGATCGGGTAGGACGGGTTCGGCACCAGGATCACGTCGCCCGGGCTGGTGATCGCGGAGGCGAGGTTCGCGAGCCCCTCCTTCGAGCCGAGCGTGACGCAGATCTCGGTCTCCGGGTCGAGGCCCACGCCGAAGCGGCGCGCGTAGTAGCCGGCCACCGCACGACGCAGGCCGGGGATACCCTTCGAGACCGAGTAGCGGTGCGTGCGCGGATCGGCCACCGCCTCGGTGAGCTTGGCCACGACATGCGGCGGCGCGCCCGTGTCGGGGTTGCCCATCCCGAGATCGATCACGTCCTCGCCGCGCGCGCGCGCCGCCGCCTTCAGCCGGTTCACCTCGGCGAAGACGTAGGGCGGCAGGCGTCGGATGCGATGGAATTCGGGCGGCGCGGCTGACATTCGGCGGGTCCGGAGAATGGCGTGGGGCGGCTTAGGCGCATGTCCCGGTGGAGTCGTCAATCACGGCGAATATACCAGCCGCATCTCCGCGCCGCGACCGGCCGGCCCTGGGCGTGGCTCCGCGGCAAGCTCGATCGCGTCCGCCGGCGTCCCGGCCGAGCGCAGCGCCTGTGCCACCGCCTGGGCGCGCGCGAGCGCGAGTCCGAGGTCGCCGCCCGCGCTGTCGCGGTAGCCGGTGACGCGCACGGTCGCCGCCCCGCGTCCGGCCGCGAATCGGGCCGCCACCGCGCGGGCGTCCGGCGACAGCGCGGCCGAGCCCGGCGGGAAGGCGAGCGCCGCGCCCTGCCCGGCGGGCAGCGCGGCCGCCTGGGTGGCGCGCAGCGGCGGCAGGGCGGTCCGATCCACGACCACCGAGGGGTCCGTCCGCGGCGGCGCTGACGCCGGCGCAGCGGCCGGCGCGGCCGCCCGGGGCGGCGGCGCGGCAGGTGCCAGCTCCGCCGGCGGTGGTGCGGCGGCCGGTGCGGTCTCCGGCGGCCCGGCAACGGAAGGAGGTGCGGCAGGCGGCCCGGGCGGGCGCGGCTCAGGTGCGCCGGCGATCGGCGGGACGACCCGGGCCGGAGGCGCGACCATCGGCGCGACCATGCCCGGCACCGGCTGGTCGCCGGACGTGCCGAAAGGCGCCGCCGCCGGGGCGGTGAGGGGCACGGCCTGCGGCGAGGCCGGCGGCGCCACGCCGACCGGCGGCGGCATGACGGGCGGGCCCGCGTGGCGCGCGTTCTCGCGGTCCGCGATCAGCGCATCGGCGATCCGCCGGCGCTGTTCGGCCGGCGGCGGCACGGGGCGTTCGGGCACCGTGCCGAGGCTCGGATAGGGCTGATCCGCGCCCGGCACGGGCGGCAGATCGGTGGTCGGCGTCCGGCCAGTCAGCACCCGTGCGGCCTCGATCGGGTTCAGGCTTGGCCCGCAGGCCGAGAGCGCGACCAGCACGAGACATGCCTGCCACGCGCGGCCGGAAACCGGCCGCTTCGCTTGATCCCCCATGTCCGGCGCACTAGGGTCCGCGCACATTCGTCCACCTCCCGCGCCCGACGCCGAAAGGACACCCCGATCCATGGCAGAGGACAAGGCCGGCCAGGCCTTCAAGATGCCTGACCCCTCCCTCCTGTCGCGCAACATGGCCGACATCGCGAGCCGCAGCCAGCGGATCGTGATGGAGTTCCTCAAGCGCCAAGGCGATGCCCGGGTGCCCGGGCTCGATCCGCTGAACATCGGCAGCGCCTTCCTCGAGATGACCGCGCGCATGATGGCGAATCCGGCCAAGCTCGTGCAGGCGCAGATGTCGTTCTGGCAGGACTACATGCTGCTCTGGCAGAACACCGCGCGCCGGATGCTGGGGGACACGCCCGACCCCGTGGTTGCCCCGACACCCGGCGACCGCCGCTTCAAGCACGAGGACTGGCACGAGAACGAGGTCTTCGATTTCATCAAGCAGTCCTACCTGCTGTCGGCGCGCTACGTGCAGAACGTGGTGAAGGACGTCGACGGGCTGGACGACAAGACCGCGCAGAAGCTGGACTTCTACGCGCGCCAGTTCGTCGATGCGCTGGCGCCGACCAACTTCCTGCTGACCAACCCCGAGGTGCTGCGCCGCACGGTCGAGACAGGCGGCGAGAATTTGGTGCGTGGGCTTAACAACCTGCTCGGCGACCTGGAGCGCGGCAAGGGCAAGCTGCACATCAAGATGACCGACTATGAGGCGTTCAGGGTGGGCGAGAACATCGCCACCACGCCCGGTTCAGTAATCTACCAGAACGATCTGATCCAGCTGATCCAGTACAACCCCACCACCGAGAAGGTGCTGAAGCGACCGCTGCTGATCGTTCCGCCGTGGATCAACAAATACTACATCCTCGATCTCCGCCCGAAGAACAGCTTTGTGCGCTGGGCGGTGGCGCAGGGCCACACCGTGTTCATGATCTCGTGGGTCAATCCGGACGAGCGCCTCGCCGAGAAGACCTTCGAGGACTATATGCTGGAGGGTCCGCTCGGTGCGCTCGCGGCGATCGAGCAGGCGACCGGCGAGCGCGAGTTGAACGCGATCGGCTACTGCCTCGGCGGCACGCTGCTCGCCTGCACCCTCGCCCACATGGCGGCCAAGGACGACGCGCGGATCAGGACGGCGACCTTCTTCACCACGCTGGTCGATTTCGCCGAGGCCGGCGAGCTCACCGTCTTCATCGACGAGGAGCAGCTCAAGGCCCTCGAAGAGAGCATGCAGCAGAAGGGCTATCTCGACGGAAGCGAGATGGCTGCGACCTTCAACATGCTGCGCGCCAACGACCTGATCTGGTCGTTCGTCGTCAACAACTATCTGCTCGGGCAGGAGCCGTTCCCATTCGACCTGCTGTACTGGAACAGCGACAGCACGCGCATGCCGGCGGCGATGCACAGCTTCTACCTGCGCAAGATGTACCAGGAGAACCGGCTGTCGGAGCCCGGCGGGATCACGCTCGGCGGCACGCCCATCGATCTCGGCCGCATCGCCGTGCCGACCTACATCCTCGCCACCCGCGAAGACCACATCGCGCCCTGGAAGGCTTGCTACAAGGCCACCCAGCTCTACGCGGGACGCATGCGCTTCGTGCTCGCCGCCTCGGGCCACATCGCCGGGGTGGTGAACCCACCCGACGCCGGCAAGTACAGCCACTGGGTGAACACCGAGCAGCCGCCCGAGGCGGATGCATGGCTGGTCGGCGCGACCGAACTCGCCGGCAGCTGGTGGCCGGACTGGCAGCGCTGGGTGGCCTCGCTCTCGAAGGCGAAGGTGGATGCGCGCACGCCGGGCGACGGCAAGCTCGCGGTGATCGAGCCCGCGCCGGGCAGCTACGTGAAGGTCACCGCGCAGTAGCGCCGCGCCTACGCGACGACGCGCGCGCCGAGCCGCTTCGGGGCAATCATCCGGTAGCTCCGCCGGACCAGCGCCTCGATCTCGCGCCAATCCGGCCCGTCATCGATCCGGGCGCCGACCCATCCCTTGTGCCCGACATAGGGGGGCACGAAGAACCGTTCCGGCGCGGCGCCGACCAGGATCGCCTGACTGCCCTCCGGCGCCTTGAACCAGACCGAGACGCGGCCGTCACCGCGCTTCTCCATCGCGAAGATGCGGTCGCGCACGCGCCAGGTGGGATCGCCCCAGGCCTGCTTCTCCATCGCCTCCGGCAGGGCCAGGCAGATCGCGCGGAGGCGGTCGGTCGGTGACATCGAACGAGGCTATCCGGCTACGAAAGCGCCGTCGCGCGCCACCACGCGTCCCGCGAACAGCACGAGCCGGCGCGGCGGGTGCTGGCCGATCGCCTCGGCGATCGTCTCCGCAGGCAGGGTGAACAGCGTCGCCGGCCTGCCGACATCGACGCCGTGCTCGGCGATGCCGAGCGCGCGCGCGCCGTCGCTGCTGACCATGCCGAACAGGTCCGCGAGCAGCGGATCGGTGCGCCAGTCGATACGCCAGCCGATGATCGAAGCGCGTTCGAGCATGTCGGCGTTGCCGTAGGGGCTCCAGGTATCGCGCACGTCATCGTTGCCGCAGAACACCTGCACGCCGGCCTCGCGCAGCACACCGAGCGGCGGCAGGGTCGCGCTGCCGGCGCCGTGCGTCACCAGCGACACGCCCACCTCCGCCATCATCGCCGCGGCCGCCTTCTGCCGACTCTCCGCGAGTCCGCCAAGACAGAAGCCGTGGCTGATCGTCACGCGGCCTTGCATGCCGTGCGCGCGCACGCGGGCGCAGATCTCCTGCAGGCTGAACAGGCCCATCTCGGCCGGCTCGTGCAGGTGGATGTCGATGCCGCGTCCGTGCCGTTCGGCAAGCGCGAAGAGCGTGTCGAGCTGGCCCTTCGGGTCGCGGTCGACCTCGCACGGATCGATGCCGCCGACGAGATCCGCGCCCGCGCGCATCGCCGCATCCAGCAGCTCGGCGGTGCCCGGAACACGCATCACGCCGGCCTGCGGGAAGGCCACCACCTGCACCGTGCAGGCCTGTTCGTGCGCCGCCTTCGCCTCCAGCACGCCTTCGAGCGCGGCGAGGCCGAACTCCAGGCGGATATCGGCGTGGGTGCGGATATGCGCAGTGCCATGCGCGACGCAGCGGCGGATCAGCTCACCCGCACGCGCGGCAGTGCCGAGTGCAAGGTTGGGCAGCACGCGCGCGTCCGTCTCGATCCGGCTCATGCGGTAGGGCTCCGCTGCGTGCGGCCACCACGGAAGGCCGAACAGCGTCTTGTCGAGATGCATGTGGCCGTCAGTCAGGCCCGGCAGCACGAGGGCGCCGCCGAGATCGATCACCGTTGCCGCCTCGGGCGCGGTGCCCTCGCCGATCGCGGTGATGCGTCCGCCGTCGATCGCGACGTGAGCGCCCGACCGCCCGTCGGCAAGCCGTGCATTCGTCAGCACCAGATCGTGCGGCATTCGTCCGTCCCTAGCTACTGGTTGCGCATCCGGTCCTGCATCACGGCCTGCTGAAGCGCGCGCAGCGCGCGCACGCCCTGGCTCGGCAGGGTGTAGCGCTGCAGCCGGTCGCGCGCGATCTCGGTCTGCAGCGCGGCGGGGGGGACGAGGGCCGCGCGCGCACCCGGCTCGTCATTGCGGCGCAGCGCCTGCAACACCGCCCAGAGCGCGTCCACCACCTGCTGCGCGGTCGCCTCCGAGGCGAACCCGGCAGCCGCGCGCACGACAGGCCGCGCCTCGCGCATCAGTCGGCCCGGCCACTGGTCGGCGAGGCGACCGGCGGCGGCCTCCACCGTCGCGATCTCGTAGAGCATCAGTGCGTAGGCCGCGTTGGCGGGCTGATCCGCGAGCTGGTCGGGCCGCGCGACCAGCATGTGGTGCGCCGTCTCGCTGGCCTGGGCGAGCGCCTCGCCAGTGCCCGGCAGCGCGCCGGGAGGGATCTGCACGGTCTCCACGGGTCCTCCGTCACAGGCGGCGAGAGCGATGGCGCCGAGCAGGATGATCCGGCGTGCGATCATTCCGCGGCGCGCGAGAGTGCGAGCGCGCGGTACTCGCGGCGATACTCGGCGGCGAGCCCGGCATAGTGCGGCGCGGTGTGCTCGAAGAAGCGGTCGCCCGGCTTGTCGAGCCTGCGCATGAACTGCGCCGGCGCGCCGGCCCAGAGCTCGCCCGCTGGGATCACCTTGCCGGGGGTCAGCACGGCGCCTGCGGCGAGCATGCCGCCCTCCTCGATCACCGCGCCGTCGAGCACGATCGCGCCCATGCCGACGAAGGCGCGGTCCTTGAGCGTGCAGGCGTGGATGATCGCCATGTGACCCACGGTGACGTCGTCGCCGATGAGGCAAGGGAACTTCTCGCGGTTCACGTGGATCAGCGTGCAGTCCTGGATGTTGGTGCGCGCGCCGATGCGCACGATGTTGACGTCGCCGCGGATCACGCAGTGGAACCAGATGCCAGTTCCTTCACCGATCTGGACGTCGCCGATCACCGCCGCGGTGGGGGCGATCCAGGCGGTCTCGTGGATCGCCGGGGTGGTGCCGCGGAAGGGAAAGATCGGGCCCTGCATGACGGTCTCCTGAGCGGCGAGGCACGACGGGGTTGCTCGGACGCGCCTCGAACGATCGCGTCATCCTAGCGGGAACGACGCGACGTGTCGCCGCGGGTTGCCGGCACCGGCGGTCAGGTGAGACGAACGACATCCGCGATCGCCGCCAGCAGGCCGGCGATGTCGTCCTCGGTCGTGACCAGGCTCACGCAGCCCTGCAACTGCGTCGTCATCAGATAGCCGCGATTGAGCAGCGCCAGCGAGGCGATCTCCTCCCAGCTGCGGTCGGCGTGCACCGAGTCGCGGTAACTGCGGATCGGCTGCTCGAGTGCCGTGATCTTGAACAGCGAGCCGGCGCCGGTGACCTGCAACGGCAGCCCGTCGCAGAGGCGCCGCAGCGCCTCGCGTGTCCGCTCGCCCTGCTCGGCCATCGCCGCGAACGCCGGCTCGTCGAGCGCCTGCATGGTCGCGAGCCCGGCCGCCATGGTCATCGGATTGGCATTGAAGGTGCCGGCATGGGTAACCCGCCCGGACGTCCAGGGCCGGCTCGATTCGAGGATGTCGGCGCGCCCGATCACCGCACCGACCGGGAAGCCGCCGCCGATGATCTTGCCGAGCGTGGTCAGGTCGGGCCGCACGGCGAGCAGGCCCTGCGCGCCGCGATAGCCGACCCGGAACGCGATCACCTCGTCGAACACCAGCACGATGCCGTACCGCCGGCAGAGTGCGGCGAGCCCGCTGACGAAGGCGGGCTCGGGCAGGATCAGCCCCATCCGGTTGGCCATTGGCTCCAGGATCACGGCGGCAAGCTCGCCCGCGTGGCGCTCGATCAGCGCGCCGGCGGCGGCGAGATCGTTGTAGGGCAGCACCAAGGCGCGGCCGAGCGGCGACGGAAGCCCAGCGGATTCGGGTGCCGCCGATGGCTGGCTGGACGGCCCGAGCGCCGCCGCCGCCGCGCCGACCGACCACGAGACGTCGTCGTAGCTGCCGTGATAGCTGCCCTCGAACTTCGCCACCACCGGCCGGCCGGTGAAGCCGCGCGCGAGGCGCAGCGCCAGCATCACCGCCTCGCTGCCGGAATTGGTGAAGCGCACGCGTCCGCCGCCCTCGGGCCAGAGCCGATCCAGCAGCAGCCGGCCGAGCGCGATCTCGCCGCGGCCGGGCGCGAAGAACGCGGTGCCGCGGCCGAGCTGCGAAGCGGCGGCCTGCATCACGGTCGGGTGGCAGTGGCCGAGCGGCAGCGAGGTCGCGTTGAACCAGAAATCGACGATCGTGCGGCCGTCGGCGTCGGCCATCCTGCTGCCCGTACCGCTCTCGATGAAGGGCGCGTAAGGACGGCGCAGCACGGCATCGCGGGTGAACCCGCCGGGGAAGACGGTCTCGGCCTCTGCGTGCAGCGCGGCGGATCGGGGCGTCAGCGCGCGGTATTCCGCCTCGATCTCGTCCTTGCGGCGCTTGAGTGGCGCGTAGAAGTCGTTGGTGCGGTCACGCAGTTCGGCGGTCGCGCTCATGGTGGTGATCTCCCGTTCCTGGAGGAGCGCCGTCAGGGATCGGCGAAGTGGCATGCGGCGGCGCGTCCGTCGCCGGCATCGGCAAGTTCGGGCTCGCTGGTGCGGCAGATCGGCTGCGCGCGCGGGCAGCGGGTGTGGAAGCGGCAGCCGGAGGGCGGCGCGGCGGGGCTCGGCACGTCGCCGGTCAGCACGATCCGCCTGCGCCCAGCCCCCGGCCGTGGCACCGGCACCGCCGAGAGCAGCGCCTGGGTGTAGGGATGGCGCGGGCGCGCGAACAGGCTGCGCTTCGGCGCGATCTCGACGATCCGGCCGAGATACATGACTGCGACCCGGTCGGAGATGTGGCGCACCACCGAGAGGTCATGCGCGACGAACAGATAGGCGAGGCCGAAATCGCGCTGGAGGTCGCGCAGCAGGTTGATGATCTGCGCCTGCACCGAGACGTCGAGCGCGGAGACGGGCTCATCGCACACCACGAAGCGCGGCTCGAGTGCGAGCGCGCGCGCGATCGCGATGCGCTGGCGCTGCCCGCCCGAGAACTCGTGCGGGAAACGGCCCGCATGCGCCGCCGCCAGCCCGACGCGCTCCAGCAGCGCGCGCGCCCGAAGCCCCTGCTCCGCCGCCGGCACACCGGCGATCTGCATCGGCTCGGACAGGATCTCCTCGACGCGCATGCGCGGGTTCAGCGAGCCATACGGGTCCTGCGCGATGATCTGGAACTGGGGCCTGAGCGGCCTGAGCGCGCGCTGCCCGAGCGGCGCGATGTCCGTGCCGTCGAACCGGATCGACCCGGCAGTCGGATCGAGCAGCCGCACCAGCAGCCGCCCTGTGGTGGACTTGCCGCAACCGCTCTCACCCACCAGGCCGAGCGTCTCGCCGCGCGCGATCGCGAAGCTGACCCCGTCCACCGCGCGCACGGCGCCGCGCGGACGGAGTCCGAGCAGGCCGCGGCGGAGCGGGAAGTGCTTGGTCAGCCCCTCGACCTGCAGGAGCGGCACAGTCATCGCGCCAGCTCCGCCGTCTCGGGCAGTCGATAGCCGATATGGGCGATGCAGGCAGCATCGTGTTCCGGATCAAGGTGGAGGAGCGGCGGATCGATCGTGCGGCAGGGCGGGCGGACGGCGGCGCAGCGTGGCGCGAAGCGGCAGCCCTTCGGCATCGCGTACGGGCTCGGCACCGTGCCCTCGATCGCGCGCAGCCGTTCGAGATCGTCCTCCATCGGCGGAATGCTCGCGAGCAGACCCTCGGTGTAGGGATGCAGCGGGCGATCGAACAGCGGCCCGACCGCGGCCTGCTCGACGATCCGTCCCGCATACATCACGATCGCGCGGCGGGCGAACTCGGCCACCACGCCAAGGTCGTGCGTGATCAGCATGATCGCGGTACCGAATTCCTGCTGCAGCGTCGCCAGCAGTTCGAGAATCTGCGCCTGCACCGTGACGTCGAGCGCCGTTGTCGGCTCGTCGCAGATCAGCAGTCGTGGCTGGCAGGCAAGCGCCATCGCGATCATCACCCGCTGGCGCATCCCACCCGAGAGCTCGTGCGGGTAGCTCGCCAGCCGCGCGCGCGCCATCGGGATGCCGACCGTGTCGAGCAGCTCGCCCGCACGGTCGAGCGCGGCGCGGCGCGGCATCGCGCGATGGCGCATCAGCGGCTCGGCGATCTGCTCGCCCACCGTGAACACCGGATTGAGCGAGGTCATCGGCTCCTGGAACACCATGCCGACCTCCGCGCCGCGCACGTCGCGGATCGCCTCGTCGGAGAGGGTTAGCAGGTCGCGGCCTGCCAGACGGATCTCGCCCGAGAGCGTGCGCGCGCCGCGCCCGGCAAGTCGCAGGATCGCCAGTGCCGTGACGCTCTTGCCGCAGCCCGACTCGCCGACGATGCCGAGCGTCTCGCCCTCGGCCACCTCGAAGCTCACCCCGTCCACCGCGACCACGCGCCCGCGCCGTGTGTCGAACGCGACCCTGAGATCGCGCACCGACAGCAGCGGCTCCGGCGAGGGCGTGGAGGCGCTCATGCGTCAGGCTTCGTCGACGAAGGGAAAGATCCGGTCCGTCGGCACAAGGCGGAACGGCAGCGTGGTCAGATCGGCCGGGCCCCAGTCCGGCGTGTCGACAATCAGGATCTCCTCGGCGAGCGGTTCGTACACCGCGCGGAAGTGCGTCTTCGAGCGCAGCACGATCACGCCGAAATCCGACGCCTTCATGCCGAACTGGAGGAAGCAGTCCTCGTCGATCGCGGTCTTCTGGGTCGAGGTGACCCAGACCACGACGTCGCCCGTATCGACCACGCCGGTCGGGCCGAGATCGACGTGGTTGCCGCGTCCCATCGGACCGCTGGTGCGATAGGTCTTGCCGTCGGCGAACAGCACCTTGCCTTCGAGCGTCACCGGCCCGCCGGCGCGATCGGACGAACGCCCGCCGACAGCGACCTTGACCGTCGCACCCGCGCCGGCGCGGACGATCTCCTCAGCCCCCTGCGGATCCCAGAGATAGGGCACGGCGACGCGCACGCCGTTGGTGCGGCCGAGGATCGCGCGCAGCACATGCGTCGAGTCGTTCATCCGATCGGCGTGTTCGAGGATCACCATCGGCTTCGTCGCGGAGCGCGCCTTCTCGAGCGCGAGCGACACGCCCTCCTCGAGCCCGTGCACGAGCTCGCGATGCATCAGCGCGTGGCATGCAGCCTTGATCCGGTCGCAAAGCGCGGTCGCAGCCTGCCGCGCGAGCGCCTCGTCGCCGTCGGCGACCGCGAGCACCGAGAAGCCGCAGTTCGGCACGTCGGCATAGGAGAAGCCGGCAAACACCGAGACATCGAGCCACCGCGGCGAGCCCTTGGCCATGCGGATTGACTCGGCGACGATCCCGGAGAGCGGCGCGAGGCCGGTGGCGCTGAAGATGCTCGGCACCATCACGCCGGGCTTCAGCAGGACCGCCACGGGGCGGATCTCGCCCCGCAGCATGCGCACCAGGCAGGTCGCAGCGCGCTCGCCGGTCTCGCCCATGTCGACATGCGGCGAGTAGTGGTAGCCGAACACGGCATCCGCGACCTGAAGCAGCGTCGCGTCGATGTTGGCGTGGTAGTCGAGCGCCACCACCAGCGGCACCTTGCGGCCGATCACGGCACGCACGCGCTCGGCGAGCTCCCGGTCGGGGTCGAGCCGCGTCGGCGTCGCCATCGCGCCGTGCAGGTTGAGCAGCACGCCGTCGAGCGTGCCGGCAGCCGTGAGCCCGGCGCAGATCCGGTCGGAGTAATGCACGAAGGCGTCGTCCGCTGCCGGTCCGGCCGCTCCTCCCTCGGCGCGCAGGATCGGCGCGATCTCCATCCCCTCACGCTCGCAGACATCGATGAAGCCGCCGGGCACGGTGTTGGTGCCGCGGTAGCGCTCGACCAGCGCAGCACCCGCGACCTCGGTCCTGCGGAAATCCTCGATCGTCGTCTCGATCGGCAGGAAACTCACGGATTCCAGGCTGAGCCCGGCGATCGCGATGCGCATCGATGTTCTTCCCTAGGTCTTCTTCGCGGTGGCGGCGGTGAGGTCGCGGGGGTCGAGCGCGTCGCGCAGCGCATCACCCACCTTGTTGAATGCGAGCACGGCGAGAGTGAGCGCGATGCCGGGCAGGATCGCCAGCTGCGGCGCCTCCAGCACGTCCGCCACCCCGTCGCGGATCAGGTTGCC
>NZ_JBHYDW010000034.1:0-34052 GCF_051860475.1 Elioraea sp.
ACGGGCTATTGGCCCTCCCCCCCGCACCCCCAATCCCGGGAGGGCGTCGCTCCCGTTGGTCGCGACGCAGGCGCCCGCTCGCTCCGGGCCACGTCGCCAACAGGATCGACCCCAGCATCAGCACGAAGCCCGCACCGTGCACCGACGTGAAGGACTCACCCAGGACAAGCACCGCCAGCACCGCCGCCGTCGCCGGCAGGAACGCACTGAACACGCCCGCCACGCTCGCGGAAGCGCGCCGCAACCCGCCATACCACAGCAGCAGACACAGCACGCTCGCCGTCAGGCTGTGGAAAACGAGCAAGCCCGCGTTGAAAGCGCTCGCTGCGCCGGGCGCGAGCCATGGCAGTGATACCAGCGCGAACGGCAGCAACTGCCCCGCACTGAACACCTGCATCCAGAACGCCGCCGTGATCACGCCCACTCGCCCGGCATTCCGCTTCGCCAGCAGCACATACACTGCCTCGCCGATCACGCCGGCGAACACCAACGCATTGCCGAGGAGGGACCCCTCGCCGCCCTCGCCCGCGCGCACCGCGTTGATCGCCGCCATGCCGACACCGGCGAGCGCCGCCGCCGCCCAGCCGCGCCCGCCCAGCCGTTCGCGCAGCCACACCGCCGAGCCCACCGCCACCACGGCAGGCAGCGTCGCCAGCACCAGCCCACCCTCCAGCGCCGAGGTGAACCGCAACCCCGCCAGCAGCCCGGCGTTGTAGAGCGCCGTGCCGAACGCCGCCTGCCAGAACAGATTGCTCATCACCGCCCGCGACGACATCGCCGCCGGTCGCTCGATCAGGCGCTTCAGCGGCCACAGCACCACGCAGGCGAGCAGGCAGCGCAGGCACGCGATCAGCGGAATCGGCAGCGCCTCGGCGAGCAGTTTCGCCACCGGCACATTGGCGCCGACCAGCATCATCGACGCGGCGAGCATGAGATAGGCGACCAGCATCAGCGCCGACCCTCGCCCGCCCCGACGCCGCGTTCAATCCTGCGCCGCAACCTCGCGGTACGGGCTCGCCTCCTCGGCGATCTCCTCGATGCTGCGCAGCACCACCGGCCGCTCGCGCGCCAGGAACGCGCCGACCGCCTCCCGCAGCCCCTCATGCGCGATCCAGTGCGCCGAAAAGGTCGCCACCGGAAGATAACCGCGGCTCACCTTGTGCTGGCCCTGCGCCCCGGCCTCGACGCGCGCCACGCCATGTGCAATCGCGAACGCGATCGCCTGGTAATAGCAGAGCTCGAAATGCAGGAACGGCACCTCGCGCGCCGCACCCCAGTTGCGGCCATAGAGCGCATCGCTTCCGAGCAGATTGAGCGCGCCGGCCACGGGCGTCCCGTCGGGCTCCTCGGCCCACATCAGCACCACCTTCTCGCCGAGACGCTCGCCCAGCAGCGGCCAGAATCGGCGCGTCAGGTAGGCTTGCCCCCAGCGCTTGTCGACCGTTGCGCGATAGAAGCGGTGGAACACGTCCCAGTGCCGCGCGGTGATCTCGGCGCCGCGCAGCGGGTGGATGCGCAGTCCCTCGACGGCACGCGCGCGCTCCTTGCGGATCAGCTTCCGTTTGCGGCTGGCGAGCGTGCCGAGGAAATCGTCGAAGGTGGGGTAGCCGGCGTTCGACCAGTGGAACTGTATCCCGAGCCGCTTCAGGAATCCCTGCGCGCCGAGCGCATCCTGTTCGTCGCCTGAGCAGAACGTGACGTGCACCGAGGAGACGTCCAGGTCCTCACCCGCGCGGATCAGGGCGGAGACGAGCGCGTCGCGGTGGGCGGGGTCGCGGGCCAGCAGGCGCGGCCCGGGGACGGGGCTGAACGGCACGGCGCATTGCAGTTTCGGGTAGTAGCTGCCGCCGGCGCGCTCGAACGCGTCGGCCCAGCCGTGGTCGAACACGTACTCGCCGTAGGAGTGCGACTTCGCGTAGAGCGGCGCGACGCCGACGATGGCGCCGGTGTCGTCTCGCAGCACCGCGTGCTGCGGCAGCCAGCCGGTACGGGCGGAGGCCGAGCCGCTCTCCTCCAGCGCGGAGAGGAAGGCGTGCGAGACGAACGGGTTGTCGTCAGCCGCGCAGGCGTCCCAGTCGCCGGGCGTGATGTCGGCGATCCGCGGGAGAAGGGTCAGGGAGAACATCAGCAGAGAATTGGGGCAGGCCTGGGCGGCCGCAATCCGGCCACGCCGAAGTGGTGCTGATCGGGGTGCTCCGCCGTGTCGGGTCGTTGGAGCGGACGGCGGCGGGGAAGCTGGACGACTTTATGTGTGAGGTTCCGGCGGGGGGTTGACGGGATGGGGGTCGGTCTACCGGGAATCTCGTGTTCGGGGCCGTAGGCTGGAGCTGAAGGAGCCCGCGCCTGCCCCGCCGCAAGCCGCCTGCGGTCCCGGATGAGGGTCTGGACCGGCTGCTTGTCCGACTGCGACCCGCGCGCGCGGGCTGCTGACGGCGCTGTGCGATGGCGGCCGCGTGACACCGTCGATGCGGGATGCTTTCATTCCCGCCCCATGGACTTGCCGCTCCGCGCAGCCCCTCCCGCCGCCACGTCCCTGCTCGATGAGCCGTTCGTGGTGCTGATGCCGTCACGGCAGACCGCGCCGATCGTGTTCGCCTCGCCGCACTCGGGGCGCGACTACCCCGAGGTGTTCCTGGCCGACTCGCGGCTCGACCCCCTGACGATCCGCCGCAGCGAGGACAGCTTCGTCGAGGAGCTGTTCGCGGCCGCTCCGCTCGCCGGCTGCCCGCTGATCCACGCTCTGTTCCCGCGTGCCTGGTGCGACGTGAACCGCGAGCCATGGGAGCTCGACCCGGCGATGTTCGACGCGCCGCTTCCGGAATTCGTCAACGCGGCAAGCCCGCGCGTCGGCGCCGGCCTCGGCACGATCGCGCGTGTGGTCGCGACCGGCGAGGCGATCTATCGCCGCAAGCTCTCCTTCGCCGAGGCCGAGGGCCGGATTGCCGCGTGCTGGCGGCCCTACCATACGGCGCTCGCTGCGCTGATCGCGGACACGGTGCGCCAGTTCGGCTGCTGCCTGCTGGTCGACTGCCACTCGATGCCCGCGCAGGTGCCGCCGCTCGGCCGGTCGCGCGCCGCCGAGGTCGTCCTGGGCGACGCGCACGGCACGTCCTGCGCTGCGCTGGCGACGCGCCGGGTTGAGGAGGGGCTGGGTCGGGCGGGTCTGATCGTACGCCGCAACGAGCCCTATGCGGGCGGCTACGTGACGCGCCACTACGGCCGGCCGCGCGAGGGCGTGCACGCCTTGCAGATCGAGCTCGCCCGGGCGCTCTACATGGACGAGGCTCGGATCGAGCGTGGGCCCGGCTTCGCGACACTGCAGCGCGACCTCACGCGGCTGATCGAGGACCTGGCGCGCGCCGACTGGGCCGCGCTCCGCCCGTGAGGGTGCCCGATCCGGCGGTATTGCTCACGGTCCGTACCAGCCGCGAGGACGACGTTGCGGCGATCGCGGCGATCTACCGCCACCACGTGCTGACCGGGCTCGCGAGCTTCGAGGAGGCGCCGCCCGATCTGGACGAGATGACTCGGCGGCGGGCGGCGATCGTCGTGGCGGGCATGCCGTGGCTGGTCGCGACCGACCCGGCGGGCCTCGTCCTGGGCTACGCCTATGCCGGTCCGTACCGCCCAAGGCCCGGCTATCGCTACACGGCCGAGGACTCGGTCTATGTCGGACCGCGGGCAGTCGGGCGAGGGGTTGGGCGGGCGCTGCTAGCGGTGCTGGTCGACCGCTGCGAGGCGATGGGCTTCCGCCAGCTGGTCGCGGTGATCGGTGATTCCGGCAACGCCGCCTCGATCGGCCTGCACCGCGCCCTCGGGTTCGAGCGGGTCGGGCTGCTGCCCGCGGTCGGGTTCAAGTTCGGCCGCTGGGTGGACGGGGTGCTGATGCAGCGCGGCTTGGGACCGGGGGCAGCCACGCTGCCGGACCGCCCGCGGCCGGCCTGAGACCACAGAACCGAAAAAAAGAGGCCGCCCCTTTGGGGCGGCCAAGTTTAGGGAGGAAACGTCCAAGAAAGGCAGACAGCATGGCCGGAGCCACGATGCTGCGATGCACAAACTAAGCATTGGTGGGTTGGTCCGCAAGGTCTTTTTGCAGCGCAGCAAACGCAGCACCCCTCCGCTGTGCACGCATGGCGATGACGATCCCGTGAAGTGAGACTGGGCCATGCCCGCGTGGGTTGTTGGCACGGGGTGTGCCTCGGGAACGGCGACCGCATCGCCAGGACCCCGCTCGATGATGTTCCGCTTCGCCGCCCTGATCGTCGGCCTGTTCGCAGCCATGTCCCTCACCGGGTTTCCAGCGCACGGCACGCACGCCCTCGCGGCGGAGGACCCGGCCCAGCTCTGCCGCCCGGCGATCCGCGCCGCCGAGCGCGCGCACGGGCTGCCGGTCGCGCTGCTCTCGGCCCTCGGCCGGGTCGAGAGCGGGCGACGGGACCCGGAGAGCGGGTCGTTCGGGCCCTGGCCCGGGACCATCAATGCCGAGGGACGGGGGCAGTTCTTCCCCACCAAGGCGGAAGCGATTGCCGAGGTCCGCCGGTTGCAGGCACGCGGCGTCCGCTCGATCGACATCGGTTGCATGCAGGTGAACCTGATGTTCCACCCGCACGCCTTCGCCAGTCTGGAGGAGGCATTCGATCCGGCCCGGAATGCCGACTACGCCGCGCGCTTCCTGGTCGAGCTTCAGCAGAAGGCGAACAGCTGGCTCCAGGCGGCGGCGCACTACCATTCGCACACCCCCGAATTCGCCGAGGCCTATCGCCGGCGGGTCGTGGCGGCCTGGCCGGAGGAGAGCCGGCTCGCTGCACAGGCGCAGCGCGAGACCCTCATCGCCGCCTGGCATGCCCGGCCGGCGACGGTGCCGGGTGGTCCCGGGCGGGTGATGTCGATGGCGCCGACCGGGCGCGTCCAGGCGCAATCGGGCGGGCGCGACCTGTCGGCCTATCGGGCCGCGCCGATCCCTCTGGTCGGGCGGGCGCTGACACCTGTGCGGCTTCGCCGCTGACACGTCATGACACTTGAACGCGTCAAGGCGCATTCGCTACTGTCGGCCAACGACGCAGGTCATGCCCTGGAGGGAGACCGTTCATGCGTATCCTCGCCGTCGCGGCATTCCTTGCGGCCCTCAGCGTCCCGGCCCTGGCCGGGCCATGCGGCGCTCCGCCGCCGCCGGTCAATACCTCGTCGCTGCCCGCCGCTCCGGCGGCCGGCTGACGCGCGGCCTCAGCCGTCGGTGAGCCGCCGCAGCATCCCTGCGGCGGCCGCATCCAGCATCGTGCCCTCGTCCAGCCCGTAGAGGCGGTAGAGCGAGGGGATGTCGCCCGCCTGACCGAACCGATCGACGCCGAGCGGCTCCACCCGATGACCATGCACGCCGCCGAGCCAGGCGAGGGTGGCAGGGTGCCCGTCGAGCACCGTCACGATCGCGGCGTCCGGCGCGAGCGGGGCGAGCAGGGTCTCGATCCAGGCCTCGGCGCGCTGGCCGCCGCGGCGCGCGCGCGCGGCGCGCAGCCAGTCGCCGTGCAGCCGGTCGGGGCTGGTGATGGCGAGCAGGCCGGCGCCGGGAACGTCCTCGCGCACCGCCTCCAGCGCGGCGAGCGCCTCGGGTACGACCGGCCCCTGGACGGCGAGCCCCAGCGGCGCGCCCGGCTCGGGCGGCACCAGCCAGTAGCCGCCGCGGATCACTGCCTCGCTGTCCAGTGGCCGCTGGTGCTGCGCGATCGCGCGCGTGGACAGCCGGAGCCATACCGACGAGCCCTCCGGCGCCTGCATGTGCGCGAAGCCCCAGGCCATGATCGCGGCGAGCTCGTCGACGAAGGCCGGCTCGTAGAACGCCAGCCGGTCCTGGCCGATGCCGATCAGCGGCGTATAGACCGACTGGTGCTGCCCGCCCTCGGGCGCGAGCGTGATCCCCGACGGGGTCGAGACGAGCATGAACCGGCTGTCCTGGTAGCAGCCATACATCAGCGAATCGAGGCCACGTCCGACGAAGGTGTCGTAGACCGTGCCGATGGGCAGCAGGCGCGCGCCGTTCAGGTCATGGCTGAGCCCGGCGGCGGCGAGCAGCAGGAACAGGTTCTGCTCGGCGATGCCGAGCTCGATGTGCTGGCCCTCCGGCGTCATCACCCATTTCTGGGCCGAGGCGACCTTCTGGTCGCGGAACACGTCATTGCGGAGCGACCGGCTGAACACGCCGCGCCGGTTCACCCACGGCCCGAGCGAGGTACTCACGGTGACGTCCGGACTCATCGTCACGATGCGCGCGGCGAGCGGCCCGAGCGCGCCCTGGCCGCGGCCGATCTCCGACAGGATCTGCCCGAACCCCTCCTGGGTGGACACCTTCCGGCCCTCGGGCGGGCGCGGATGCGGCAGGGAGGCGGGCGTCGGCACCGGCGGGCCGGAGAGCCGGCGGCTCCCCTGCCCGCTCGCAAAGGGCGCGGCGGCCAGCAGGGCGCGCGCCTCCTCGGCGAGCGGACCGAATCCGGCGAAGGGTTCCCATTCCTGCCCCGGTTCGATGCCGTTCGCGGCGCGGAACGCCTCCATCTGCTCCCTGGTCATCAGCCCGGCGTGGTTGTCCTTGTGCCCGGCAAAGGGCAGGCCCATGCCCTTGATCGTGTAGGCGATGAAGGCGGTGGGCTGGTCGGTCGTGGCAGCCGTGCGCAGCGTGTCGAGCACCAGCCCCATGTCGTGCCCGCCGAGGTTGGTCATCAGCGCGGCGAGCGCATCGTCCGACATCGGGTCGATGATCGCGCGCAATCGACGGTCGCGGCCGAGATCGGCGTGCAGCGCCTCGCGCCAGGCGGCCCCGCCCTGGAAGGTGAGCGCGGCGTAGGTGCTGTTGGGGCAGTCGTCGATCCAGGACCGCAGCGCCGCGCCGCCTGGGCGGGTGAAGGACGCCTCCAGCTTCCGCCCGTATTTCAGCGTCACGACGTTCCAGCGCATGTCGCGGAACAGGCCCTCGATGCGGTGGAACAGCCGGTCGGGCACGATCGAGTCCAGCGACTGGCGGTTGTAGTCGATGATCCACCAGACGCCCTGCACGTCGTGCTTCCAGCTCTCGAGCAGGGCCTCGTAGATGTTGCCCTCGTCGAGCTCGGCATCGCCGACCACGGCCACCATCCGCCCCGGTCGCACCCCCTCCGGGGCGAGCCCCTTCAGCCGCACGTAGTCGCGCATCAGCGCGGCGAAGTTGGTGATCGCGACCCCGAGCCCGACCGAGCCGGTGGAGAAATCGACATCGTCGCCGTCCTTGATGCGGCTGGGATAGGGCTGGATGCCGCCGATCGCGCGGAACTTCTCGAGCCGTTCGCGGGAGACGCGGCCGAGCAGGTACTGGATCGCGTGGAACACGGGGCCGGCGTGCGGCTTCACCGCCACCCGATCCTCCGGCCGCAGCACGTCGAGATAGAGCGCGGTCATCAGCGTCGCGACCGAGGCGCAGGAGGCCTGGTGCCCGCCGACCTTCAACCCATCGAGATTGGGGCGAAGGTGGTTGGCGTTGTGGATGATCCAGGACGAGAGCCAGAGGATGCGCCGCTCCAGCGCCTCCAGCACGGCGACCCGGCGCGCGTCATCCCGCGCCTCGGCGATCGTTCGCAGCCCGTCGGCCATCACGTCATCCCCCGCCTCACACCCAGCCGCGCGCGAGGCGCTTCATCGCCGTCGAGGCCGCGCGCTTGCCCTCGCCGACATAGGCCTCGTGGTTGGTCTCGATCGCGTCGCGGTCATAGAGGTAGTTCACCATCAGCCCGGCACTCTCCTTGATCCCCTTGTCCGAGAGGTCGGCCAGCCAGTTCAGCCGTTCGGCGCGCGCGCCATTGGTCAGGTGGAAATGCGCCACCGGATCGCGCGCCCGGCCGCGCCCGTCGCTCTCGCCGAGCAGGTAGCGCGCGCAGAGCCGGCTGAGCACGGGCCGGACAGCCTCGGCAAGCGCGGCATCGCGATGCCAGCCCCGCCGGGCGAGCAAGCGGGCGAGCGGCGGTGCCTCCTCGACCGCGGCCTCGCCCTGCGCGGCCAGCACCACGCCCAATGCCTCGTCCTCGTCCTCGGAGAGCAGCCGGTCGCCGGCGGCGACCTTCTCGTCGATCCAGCGGCGGAACCCCGGGATCGGCGAGAGCGTGGCGAACGCCTTGAGGTTGCGGAACTCGGCCGAGAGCTTGTCCACCACCTGCTTGATCAGGAAGTTGCCGAAGCTGATGCCGCCGAGGCCGCGCTGGCAGTTGCTGATCGAATAGAAGATCGCGGTGTCGGTCTGCGCGGGGTCGAGAACCGGCGCCTTCTCGTCGAGCAGGGCGTGGACGCTGTCGGCGAGCCCCTTCACCAGTGCGACCTCGACAAAGATCAAGGGCTCGCCCTCCATCGCCGGGTGGAAGAAGGCGTAGCAGCGGCGGTCGGAGTCGAGCCGGTTCTTGAGGTCGCGCCAGCCACGGATCTCGTGCACCGCCTCGTAGCCGACCAGCTTCTCGAGCAGGGACGCCGGGCTGTCCCAGTCGATCCGGTGGAGTTCGAGGAACCCCACGTCGAACCAGGCAGCGAGCAGGGTGCGGAAATCGTCGTCCAGCGCGGCGAGGGCGGGGTCGGACCGGGCATGACGCACCAGCTCGGCGCGCATGTCGACCAGGAACTTCACCCCCTCGGGGATGGAGGTGAACTGCGTCAGCAGCCGCACGCGGGGCGCCTCCAGCGCGCGGCGCAGCCGGGCGAGCGCCTTGGCGCGCGCCGGCGCGTCCTCCGCCTCAGCGGCGGCCTTCAGCGCGGCCTGGAGCATCGTGGGATCGGCGTCGAACGCGGCCAGCGTACGCAGGAACGCCGCGCGGCCCTCGGCATCGGCGGCGAGATAGGCCTGGGCGAGCCGGGCCGAGCGGGCGCGCGCCGAGACCTCGCCGCCCTTCGCCTCCAGACAGGCGCGCATCTGGTCGGCGATCTCGGCGCCCTCGGCCGGTCCGCCGGCGACGTCGCGCCAGGCGGTGAGCAGGCGCCTCAGCGCCCGATCGAACAGGCCGCCTTCCGCGGCTGCGGTGTCCATGGACCCTCCTGACCCAGCGGCGCAAGACTACACCGCCGCAAGCACACCCGGCAGATGGTCGGGCAGGTCCTCGGCGATCAGGTATGCGCCAGCGCGGCGGGCCGCGGCGGCGTGCGCCCAGGCGGCCGCGCAGCCGGCCTCCCAGGCGGGCACCCCTTGCGCGATCAGCGCGGCGGCAACGCCGGCCAGCACGTCGCCGGTGCCGGCGGTCGCCAGCCAGGGGGGCGCATCCGCGGTGATCGCGGCGCGCCCGTCGGGCGCGGCGATGATCGTGTCGCTGCCCTTCAGCAGCACCGCGCCGAACAGCCGCTTTGCTGCTGCGCACGCCACGCCGAGCCGGTCGCCGGCCGGCGCGCCGAACAACCGGGCGAACTCGCCCTCGTGCGGGGTGACCAGCGCGGCACCGGCGAGCGCCTCGGGCGCGCCGCGCAGCGCGTCGGCATCCGCGACCAGGGTCCGGCCGGCTGCCAGGATCGCGGCGGCGGTGGCGGGGGCGCGCATCCCCCCGCCGGGCCCGACCAGCCAGACCTGCCGGCGCAGGTCGCCGAGCAGCTCCGCCACGGGGGCCTCGACCACGATCACCCCCGGATCGCCCGCCCGACACGCTGCCGCCGAGACGCGGTCGGGACAGGCGATCGTGACCAGCCCCGCGCCCGCCCGCCGCGCCGCGCGCGCCGCGAGCCGCGCCGCCCCGGTCATCGCCTCGCCCGCGACGATGGTCAGCGAGCCCCGGCTGTACTTGTGATCCCCCGGCCCAGGTTGGCGCAGCACGGCGCGCCAGACCGCCGGGTCGTTGCGGACCCGCCGCGGGGCGATCGCGCCCAGGACCGTTTCCGGAATGCCGATCCCGGCGCAGACCACCTCGCCGCAGAGATCGCGTCCGGGGCGCAGCAGGTGCCCGGGCTTGAGCCGGAAGAAGGTCACGGTGAGCGCGGCCTGCGGGGCGGTGCCAAGCACGGCGCCGGTGTCGCCCGCGACCCCGGACGGCAAATCGACCGCGACCACTGGGGCACGGCAGGCGCTGAAAGTCTCCGCGGCCGCGCCCTCGACCGGACGGGCGAGGCCGGCACCGAACACCGCATCGACGATCAGGCCCGCACGCGCCACGGCGGCAGGCGCGAGTGTCTCGACCGGACCGTGCCAGCGCGCGGCCGCCAGCGCTGCATCGCCGGCGAGCCGGTCTCGGGCGCCGAGCAGGGCAACGCGCACCGGCCAGCCCGCCGCCTCCAGCCGCCGCGCGACCACGAACCCGTCGCCGCCGTTGTTGCCCGGTCCGCACAGCACCACCGTCGGGCTTGGACGGAAGCGCCGGCGGATCGCCCGCTCCACCGCGCGACCCGCGTTCTCCATCAGCACGATGCCCGGCACGCCGCCGGCGATCGCGGCCGCGTCGGCACGCGCCATCTCGGCGACGCTCAGGAGCTCCGGCGGCGGGCGGGTTGATTTATTCATCGAGCCGAAGATAGCATCCGGGTCCGTCCAGGGAGGGAACCGCCATGACAACGAAGATCGAGCGTTCGGTCCAGGAACTCTATGCCGACGATCCCGAGCGCGGAGATGCGATCGCGTTCGGCCGGCGCGGCGCGCTGAAGGGCGCAAGTCTCGCTGCCATCGGCGCGGCGGTGGGCGCCTCGGTTCCGTTCGCGGGCACCATGCCGCGCGGGCTGATCCCGGCTGCGCTGGCGCAGGGTGCCGGGCCTGCGCTGCTGCGGATCGACGGCAAGGAGCCGCTGATCAACCGCGGCGAGCGCCCGCTCAACCTCGAGACACCTGAGCACCTGCTCGACGACGACGTCACCCCGGCCGACAGAATGTTCGTGCGCAACAACGGCAATCCGCCGGAGCCGGTGGCGGACTGGCGCGCGGCCAAGCTGAAGATCGAGGGCGAGGTCAATTCGCCGCTGGAGATCACGGTCGGCGATCTGATGGCCCGCTTCCCGAACGTCACCCACCAGCTCACGATCGAATGCGGCGGCAACGGGCGCAGCTTCTTCGTGCCCGAGACGCGCGGCAACCAGTGGCAGAACGGCGCGGTCAGCTGCGCGCGCTGGACCGGCGTACGGCTGAAGGACGTGCTGCAGGCGGCCGGCCTCAAGCCCTCGGCGGTCTACACCGCCCATTACGGCACCGACGTGCACCTCTCCGGCGACCCCAACCGGCCCACCATCAGCCGCGGCGTCCGCCTGGAGAAGGCGATGGAGGATCACACCATCATCGCCTGGGCGATGAACGGCGAGCCGATCCCTCTGATGCATGGCGCACCGCTGCGCCTGGTCATTCCCGGCTGGGCCGGCAGCGCCAGCCACAAATGGCTGAACCGCATCGTCATCCGCGACAGGGAGCATGACGGTCCGGGCATGACCGGCCTCTCCTACCGCATGCCCGTCACGCCGATCGTGCCCGGCAGCAGCCATGACGGCCGCGGCTTCCGCATCCTCGAGGATATGCCGGTGCGCTCGGTCCTGACCAACGTGCCGAACGGCGCCCGCCTGCCCGCCGGCACGCGCACGCTGGCGGCGCGCGGCAAGGCCTGGGCGGGCGAGAAGACCGTCAAGGCCGTGCATGTCTCGCTGGACTATGGCGCCACCTGGACGGCGATGCAGGTCGCGGCGCCGGCCAACACATACGCCTGGCAGGTCTGGAACGGCTCGGTGGCGCTGCCCTCCGACGGGTATTTCGAGGTGTGGTACCGCGCCACCACCAGCGACGACGTCATGCAGCCGCACGCGCCGGCGAACTGGAACCCGGCCGGCTATGGGGCGAACCCGATCAGCCGCGCGGCGATCCTGGTCGGATGAGGCTCGGCGTCGCTGCGGCGGCGCTGCTGCTCGGTCTGGGCGGGGGAAGCTTTCCTCCGCCTGCCCTTGCGCAGGCGCCCATGGAGATCGAGGGCGCGATCGAGGAGATCGACGTGCTGCCGGAGGGCGAAGGGCGGGACGAGACGTTCTATGCCTGCACCGCCTGCCACAACACGCGACTGATCCGGCGCAGCGGCTTCACCCGCCAGCAGTGGGACGACCTGATGGACTGGATGGTGACGCAGCAGAGCATGCAGCCGCTGGAGCCGGGCGAACGGAAGATCATCGTCGACTACCTCGCCGAGCACTTTCCGCCGCGGCGCACGCGGCCCGGCTTCACCAACCCGTTCCTGGGCAACTGACGCCGATCTTGCGCACGCCGGCGCGCGGGGCAGACTGAGGCGATGCATGTGCTTGTTCTCGGCGCCGGCGTGATCGGCGTCGCCGCGTCCTGGTACCTCCGGGAGGCGGGCTGCGAGGTCACCGTCATCGAGGCGCGCGAGGGGCCGGGGCTGGAGACCAGCTTCGCCAATGGCGGGCACCTCTCCGCCGCCTCCGGCCCGTGGGCCGCGCCTGACGTGCCGGGCAAGCTGATCCGCTGGATCGGCCGCGAGGATGCGCCCTTGCTCCTGCGCCTGCGCTGGGACACGGCGCTGTTCCGCTGGGGCGCGCGCTTCCTCGCCAACTGCGCGCCCGCGCGCTACGCCGCGAACACGGAGGCGATCGGCGCGCTCTGCCGGCTTTCGGCGGCGGAGACCATGGCGCTGCGCGACCGGCTCGGCATCAGCGACGAGACCAACCGCGCGGGCGTGCTGACAATCTACGCGACCGAGAAGGATCTCGCCGGCGCGGAGGCCAAGCGCGCGCGGCTCGGCGAGGCGGGCATCGCCGCCGAGGTCGTCGATCGGGCCGGCATTATCCGGATCGAGCCGGCGCTGGAGCAGGCCGCGCCGCGCTATGTCGGCGGGCTGTTCGCCGCCGAGACCGAAACCTCCGACTGCCACCTGTTCACCGCCGCGCTCGCCGCGCACGCGGCGGACGCCGGCGTGGCGTTCCGTTACGGCGCGCGCGTCGCCGCCGTGACCGTCGCGGCGGGTCGGGCGAGCGGGGTGACGCTGGAGAGCGGCGAGACGGTATCTGCCGATGCGGTGGTGCTGGCGGCAGGCTCGTGGTCGCCCGTACTCGCGCGCGGCCTCGCGCTTCGGGTCCCGGTCTATCCCGGCAAAGGGTATTCCGTCACCGTGCCGATCGCCGGGCGCAACGGCGCGCCGCGCATGGCGGTGGTGGACGAGCACGCCAAGCTCTACATCGCGCGCTTCGCCGACCGGCTGCGCGTCGCCGGCACGCTGGAGCTGGCCGGCTGGGACAAGACACCCTCGCCCGCCCGCCAGGCGGCCACGCTCGCGAAGATGCGCGCCCTGTTCCCCGACGGCGGCGACTACACGCAGGCCGCGCACTGGACCGGGCTCCGGCCGATGACGCCGGATGGGCGGCCGCTGCTCGGCCCGACCACCGTACCCGGGCTCTGGCTCGACACCGGCCATGGGCCGCTCGGCTGGACCATGGCCTGCGGCTCCGGGCGGCTGCTCGCTGAGATGGTGACGGGGCGGAGGCCGTCGATCGACCCCGCACCCTACGCACTGTCGCGCTTCTGAGCTTGGTCCGCCGCGAGTCCCCGGGATAGCCTGCGCCGATGGTCGCGGTCGTGATCACGGTGGCCCAGCAGAAGGGCGGCGCGGGCAAGACCACCCTGGTTGCGCAGCTTGCCGCCGCGCTGGCCGCCGGGCGGCGCGTCGCCGTGCTGGACATCGATCCGCAGGGCAGTCTGACGCGCTGGCACGCGGCGCGGAAGACCGCGCTGAAGGCGGCAGCCGCCGGGCTCACCTTCGCCGGCACCGCGGGCTGGCGGCTCGGGGCCGAGATCGAGCGGCTGAAGCCCGCGCACGACCTGGTGCTGATCGACTCGCCGCCGCACGCCGAGACCGAGGCCCGGCTCGCGCTGCGCGCCTCGGATCTCGTGCTGGTGCCGTTGCAGCCAAGTCCGCTCGACCTCTGGGCCACCCGGCCCACGCTCGACCTCGCCACGGCGGAGAAGCGCGAGGCGCGGGTGGTGCTGAACCGCGCGCCGGTGCGCGGCCGGCTGCTCGACGCGACCCGCGCGGCGCTCGCGCGCGACGGTGCGCCGCTGCTCGATGCGTCCTTGGGCAACCGCAGCGCCTTCGCGATGGCGATGGCGGCCGGGCTCGGCGTCACCGAGAGCGCGCCCAAGGGTCTCGCCGCCGAGGAGGTGCGTGGGATCGCCGCCGCGCTCAGGCCCTGGATCGGAGACCGCGCATGACCGTCACGGTGCTGTACATCCTGCACCTGCTCGCCGCGATCCTCTGGGTCGGCGGGATGGCGTTCGCGATCCTGGTGCTGCGGCCGAGCCTCGCGGTGCTGGAGCCGCCGCAGCGGCTCGCCCTGCACGCACAGGTGTTCCGGCGCTTCTTCCTGATCATCTGGCACGCCATGCCGATCGCGCTGCTGACCGGCTGGGCGATGCTGTTCGGCTGGTATGGCGGGTTCCGCGATTCCGGCTGGCACGTGCACCTGATGAATCTGACCGGGTTCGTCATGGGTGTGGTGTTCGTCGCGATCTGGTTCGGCCCCTATGCCGCGTTCCGCCGCGCGATGGCGGAAGGGAACGGGCCCCACGCGGCCAAGGCCGTGCACCGCATCCGCACGCTGATCACGGTAAACCTTGTCCTCGGCCTGGTGACCAGCGCCGTCGCGGGCTTCGGGCGGTGGGGGATCTGAGGGAGATTGCGATGCTCCGTCTCGCTCCGGCGACGCTGCTTGCCGCCGTGCTCGCCGCTCCCGCCCTGACGCAGACCGGGCCGGGCGATCCGGTGCAGGGACGCACGATCGCCGAGCGCTGGTGCGCCTCATGCCACCTGGTCTCGCCCCGCCCGGTGGGGCCGGTCGGCGACGGCGCGACGACGTTCCAGAGCATCGCCGAGAGGGCCACAACGACAGCGCTCTCGCTCAGGGTGTTCCTGCGGACCCCGCACGGCCGGATGCCCGACCTCAACCTCAGCCAGGCCGAAACCGACGATCTGATCTCCTACATCCTGAGCCTGCGCCGGCGATGAGGCGCCTTCGGACCCTGGCGCACCGCACGCCGACGCAACGCGGCCGCCTTCGCCGTCTCGTTGTTCGACCGTCTCCTTGCGTCCCTGCGCAGTGGCACCGGCGGTGCGTGAGCAGACGCACCCTGCGCACGACTACCCCAGCGGCACCAGCCTGATCCGCCGCCCCTGCGCCGCCAGCGCCACACGCCCCGCCTTCAAGGCCAACGCGTCCTCGCCGAAGACCCGCCGCCGCCAGCCGTGCAGCGCCGGGATATCGGGCGCGTCCTCGCCGGCAAGCCGGTCGATGTCGTCGGACGCGGCCACCAGCTTCTGCGCCACGTGGTGCTCGTCGCACTTCGCCGCGAGCAGCACCTTCAGCAGCGCCACCAGCGCCGGGCTGGGGCGCACGCCGTTGCCACGCTCCGACGCCTCGGGCAGCGCGCTCTCGGGCAGCGCCTTGGCCTCGGCGATCGCGGCGAGCAGTGCCGCGCCAGCCTTGCCCTCCGCCACCGAGCGCGGAAAGCCGCGCGCGCGCGCGAGTTGCATCGGATCCACCGGCGCCTGCGCGGCGATCTCCAGCAGCGTCTCGTCCTTCACCAGCCGCTGGCGTGGGATGTTGATCCGCTGCGCCTCGCGCTCGCGCCAGGCCGCCACCGCGCGCAGCACGGCCAGGAATCGACGGTTGCCGCTGCGGCTCCGCAGCCTGATCCACGCCTCCTCGGGCTCGGTGCGATAGGTCGCCGGTTGCGCCAGCGCCGCCATCTCCTCCGCCACCCACTCAAGCCGCCCCTCCCGCTCGAGCCGCGCCTTCAGCTTCTCATAGACGCGCCGCAGATGTGTCACGTCGGCCGCGGCATAGGCCATCTGCTGCTGGGAAAGTGGCCGGGCGGACCAGTCGCTGAAGCGGAACGCCTTGTCGATCGAGGCACCGGCAAGCGCGCCCACCAGGGCGTCATAGCCCACCTGGTCGCCGAACCCGGCCACCATTGCCGCGATCTGGGTGTCGAACAGCGGCGTCGGCACACGCCCGGTCCGCAGCACGAAGATCTCGATGTCCTGCCGCGCGGCGTGGAACACCTTGGTCACAACCGGGTTGTCGAACAGCGCATAGAGTGGCGCGAGGTCGATCCCCGGCGCCTGCGCGTCGATCACGGCGACGTCTTCGGGCCCCGCGATCTGCACCACGCAGAGCTCGGGCCAGTAGGTGCGTTCGCGCATGAACTCGGTGTCGACCGTGACGAACTCGGCCGACGCGAGCCGCTCGCACAGCGCGGCCAGCGCCTCGGTGGTCTCGATCAGGACAGGCGGGGGAAGGGCGGCCGTGGCGGGGACGTTCATACCAGCCCCGCTTCTACACGCGGGGCCGCGCCGCACCAAGCGGCACGGCTGCCCTCCCTCCCGCGGCGGCGGCGGGGGGAGGGTTGGGGCAACGGCGGCCGATCCACGGCGCCCGACCCAGGCTCGCATCGCGCGCCTCCGTCTCGGCTCCAGGGCAGAAGCGGCGGATGGGTGGTCCTGCCACGGGTTGTGGAGAGTGCGCTCATCCGGCGCATCGCCCTCACCCTGCTCCGCGCCCGAACGCGGTGGCCCCGGGTTCCGCTCATGCACCGCTTGATTTCGCCCCTGCGCGGGAATAGGCATGGGGCGCGGGAAGACCCGCCCTCGTGATTTGTCCGGCCGGCTTGCGGCGAGGTGAAACAAACGCGACGGGGGGCGATGGAGGTGCATCGCCGCCCGGCTAAAGAGGCCAGTGAACGGCGTGCCGTTCGCGTCTCCCAGGGCCGGACCCAACGGTGAGAGAGGGTCCGATGACCGAACATCCCCGCCTGACCTATGCGCCGACGCGCCGTGCCGCCACCACCGCGGTCCGCGGCGGGCTGATGCGCAGCCCTCACGGCGAGACGTCGGAGGCGCTCTACCTCACCTCGGGCTTCGTCTATGACAATGCGGCGCAGGCCGAGGCGACGTTCCTCGGCGAGGCTGACCACTACCAGTACAGCCGCTTCGGCAACCCGACCGTGACGATGTTCGAGCAGCGCCTGGCCGCGCTCGAAGGCGCGGAGGCGTGCCGCGCCACCGCGACCGGCATGGCGGCCGTGAACGCCGCGCTGCTCGCGCATCTGAAGGCCGGCGACCGCGTGGTCGCGAGCCGCGCGCTGTTCGGCTCGTGCCACTGGATCGTCTCGACGCTGCTGCCGAAGTTCGGCATCAAGACCGTGTTCGTCGACGGCACCAACATCGTGCAGTGGCAGCAGGCGCTCTCCTGGCCGACCAATGCGGTGCTGCTGGAGACGCCGTCGAACCCGTGCCTCGACATCATCGACATCGAGCGCGTCGCGGCGCTGGCGCACGACGCGGGGGCGGTCGTGATGGTGGACAACGTGTTCGCCACCCCGTTGCTGCAGCGCCCCATCGAGTCGGGTGCCGACGTGGTGATCTACTCCGGCACCAAGCACATCGACGGCCAGGGACGCTGCCTCGGCGGCGCGGTGCTCGGACGCAGGCAGTGGATCGAGGAGACGCTGCAGCCGTTCATCCGCAACACCGGCCCCGCGATCAGCCCGTTCAACGCCTGGATCATGCTGAAGGGGCTTGAGACCCTGCCGGTGCGGCTGGAGGCGATGTGCCGCTCGGCCGCGCGCATCGCCGACCATCTCGCGGGCGAGCCGGGCGTGATCCGGGTGCTCTATCCCGCGCGCAGGGACCATCCACAGCATGCGTTGGCGATGCGGCAGATGTCCGCGGGCGGCACCGTGGTGAGCTTCGACCTCGCCGGCGGCAAGGAGGCGGCGTTCCGCTTCATGGACGCGCTCTCCCTGATCGACATCAGCAACAACCTCGGCGATGCGAAGAGCCTGGCGACGCACCCCGCCACCACCACGCATATGCGCATCGGCGCCGAGGAGCGCGCGCGGCTCGGCATCGGCGACGGGATGGTGCGGCTGTCGGTCGGGCTCGAGGACGTGCGCGACCTGATCGACGATCTCGGCCGTGCGCTGGCCGCCGCGAGCCTTGCCCGCGCGGCCGACTAGCCAGGTCTTGCGCCGGGTCGCCGCGATGGCAGAGTCACGCGATCGATCCGGAAGGACTGGTCAATGACGATCGAGATCTGGCTCGCCTTCGTCGCGGCCTCCGCGGTGGTGCTCGCGATTCCGGGCCCGACCATCCTGCTGGTGATCGGCCAGTCGCTCGGCGCCGGGCGGCGCGGCGCCGCACCGCTGGTCGCCGGGGTGGCGCTCGGCGACCTCACCGCGATGACGCTGTCGCTCGCCGGGCTCGGCGCCGTGCTCGCCACCTCGGCGACCGCTTTCACCATCGTGAAGTGGCTCGGCGCGGCCTATCTGGTCTGGCTTGGCGTGACGCTGTGGCGCGCGAAGGTGCCAGAGCAGGGAGCGGCACCGGTCGCGTTGCCGGCGGCACGCGCGATGCGCGATGCCTATGTGGTGACCGCGCTCAACCCGAAGAGCGTCGCCTTCTTCGTCGCCTTCGTGCCGCAGTTCGTGGCCGCCGGGGCCGCTTTCGCGCCGCAGGCCGCGATCCTGATCGCGACCTTCGTCGTGCTGGCGGCGGCGAACGCCGCAGTCTACGCGCTGCTCGCCGGCCGGCTCGCGGGCACGGTGCGCCGCCCGGCCGTGCGCCGGCTGGTGAACCGCGCGGGCGGAACGATGCTGATCGGCGCCGGGGTCGCCACCGCTGCAATGCGGCGCATCTGAGGCATGGCCGGCACAGGTGTCTACACCGAGGTCACGCGCGGCATCCGTGTCAGCGTGCGCACGCAGTTCCTCGATGAGCAGTCGGCCCCCGACGAGAGCCGCTTCGTCTGGGCCTATCGTGTCACGATCGGCAATGAAGGCGGCGAGACGGTGCAGCTGCTGCGCCGCACCTGGACCATCACGGATGCCGCGGGGCGCGTGCAGCGCGTGCACGGGCCGGGCGTGGTCGGCGAGCAGCCGGTGCTGGCGCCGGGCGAGCAGTTTGAGTACACCTCGGGCACGCCGCTCGGCACGCCGTCAGGGTTCATGGCCGGGCTCTACCATATGGTCGTGCGCGACACCGGCGAGATGTTCGACGTGGTGATCCCCACCTTCTCGCTGGACAGCCCGCACCAGCCGATCCGGCTGCACTGACGATCAGAGATAGCGCGCGCGGACGTCCACCGAGGACTCGTTCCCGATCCGGTCGAACGAGGATGTGAGCCAGGCGCGCGCCGCCTCGCGGCCAAGCTCGCGCAGTTCGCTCAGGAAGCCGATATCGCCGTTGAACTTGGTCGAGACGTTGAACCGCGCCATCGCGTCCTCGGCGTTGATGCTGTGGATGTTCAGTCGCTTGTAGCGCGCAGGATCGACGGCACCCTGATCCAGCAGCTTCTGCACGAAGGCGATCGCGCGCATCTCCGACATCAGCGCGGTGTTGAAGCTGATCTCGTTGATCCGGTTGATGATCTCGGGCGCGGTCGCGGGCACGTCGGGGCGATGGATCGGGTTGATCTCCACCACGACGATGTCGGGCGCGGTGCAGTGGTAGACCATCGGCCAGAGCGCAGGGTTGCCCATGTAGCCGCCGTCCCAGTACGCCTCGCCCTCGATCTCCACCGCGCGGTAGAGATGCGGCAGGCAGGCCGAGGCGAGCAGCGCGTCGATCGTCACCTCGCGCTCGGTGAACACGCGGTTGCGCCCGGTGCGCACATTGGTGGCACTGATGAACAGCCGGTGCTGCGTGCAGCCGTGCAGGGTGCCGGGATCGACGAGGTCCTCGATGATGTCGCGCAGCGGATTGAGATCGAACGGGTTGAACTGCATCGGCGCCAGCGTGCGCGTCACCGCATCGAAGGCGAGGTAGCCCGCGGTGAAGGTCAGATCGTAGCCGTACAGGAAGCGCTCAACCGGGTTCGGCCGGAGCGCCGAGCTCGCGAAGGCGTCGGCGATCCGGCTCCAGAAGTCCGCGAGCTTTCCGCGCGCGGCGTCCCGTCCGCCCTCGACCAGCCCCTGCACCACCAGGGCCGCATTCATCGCTCCCGCGGAGGTGCCGGAGAGGCCGTCGAAGGTGAGCCGTCCATCCGCCAGCAGATGATCCAGCACGCCCCAGGTGAACGCCCCGTGAGCACCCCCGCCCTGCAGCGCGACATTGACGGTCTTCGTGTTCGCACCCGCCGCGCCCGGCTTCGGCGCGTCGCGCGGGATCAAGGCACGAAGCTCGACGGCGGCGTTGTCGGCGGCGTTGTCGGCGGCGGCGTCGACGACGGGGTTGGTGCCGGTGGGTCGGTCCGGCGCAGTCCGCCGAACGCGCCGGGGTCGAACGCCGGGAACCCGGGCATCCGCCCCGCCTGGCGCCGGCGCAGCGGCGCATCGGAGCCGGCGCCGAAGGTGATGCGGAGACCGATCAGGCCGATCAGGTACCCGTCCGGGCCGCCGGCGCCGTCGATCGTCAGGCCCATGTTGCGTGGCAGGAACGGCGGCACCCACTCCAGGTTGGCGAAGCCGACCGCGCGCCTGTTCTGGCCACCGACGCCTCCGGTGAGGCCGAGATCGTCGCCGGCGTAGAACGAGACCGCGCCGACGCCGAACAGGCCCGACCGGATGCCGACCGAGCCGCGGTCGCCGACCAGGTAGCCGGTCTCGCCACGGAGCGTGAACGCGCCGAGATGATACTCGCCGCGGAGGCCGTACCGGCGTTGCAACAGATTCTCCTTCTCGGAGGCCTCGATGAACACCCCCGCGAGCCCACGCGCCGGCGACGACCACCAGAGCTGCAGGCGCCCGCCCTTGCCGTCCGAGCCGCCATAGGCGCTGCCCTGGCCCTCGCCCTGGACGGTCAGGCCGGGGCCGAAATCGAGCGACAAGGTGCCGTCGAGCAGGCCGGCGCCGGTCTGTCCGGCCGTGTTGCTGTCGGCACCGCCACCGCGCGGCCAGAGCGAGCCGCCGAGCGCGTCGAGCAGCAAGCTGTCCTGGGCCGCGGCCGGCGGGACGGTGAGGCTCAACGCAAGCGCAAGGCAGGTCCAGCGGCGCATCGTGTCCTCCACGGAGCCTCGGCTCCGGATAGACCCGAGGGCGCCGCCAGCGCAAGCGCGCCGTGACCGGCCCGTCAGCCGAGCCGGCGCAGCAGTGAGACGATCCGTTTGGTCATCGGCGCGAACAGCTTCGGCACGAACGCCTGGCCGGCGGCGCGCTTGCTTGCCTCGGACAGCGTCGGGTAGGGCGCGATCATGCCGGCCACCGTCGAGAGCTTCGTGCCGGTCGTGATCGCGAGCCCCCACATCCCGATCATCTCGCCCGCGTGCGGGGCGAGGATGCCGGCGCCGAGGATCTTCCCCTTCGGCGTGGCGACGACCTTGACCAACCCGCGCGTGCTTCCCTCGGTGATCGCGCGGTCGTTCTCGGCGAGCGGCCAGCGCAGAATCACGAGGTCGCGGTGCCCGGCCGCGCGCGCCTCCTCCTCGGTCATGCCGACCTGGGCGAGTTCCGGCTCGATGTAGGTCACGCGCGGCAGGGCGGCGTAGTCGACTTTGGCCGGCAGGCGGAACAGGGCCGAGCGGATCACGATCCCGGCGTGGTAGCTGCCGACATGGGTGAACTGGCGCGGTCCGATCCCGTCGATGTCGGCGATGTCGCCGATCGCATACACCTTGCGGTTGCTGACGCTGCGCAGACCGCGATCGACCTTGACACCGAGCTTCGTCGTCTCGATCCCGGCCTGGCCGAGATCGAGCGTATCGAGATTGGGCCGACGCCCGGCCGCGACCAGCAGGTGGGAACCCTCGATACGCTCCTCGCGTCCCTCGCCCGCGTCGAGCACGACCACGATCGCGCCCTCGCCACCCTCGACGCGCGCGATCTTCACGCCGTCGCGCAGCACGATCCCCTCGTCCTTGAGCGCGAGCAGCGCGCCCTCGGCGAGCTCCGCGTCGTCGCGGCCGAGCATCCTGGCGACTTCGAGCACCGTGACCTCGGAACCGAGTCGGCGATGCGCGAAGGCCATCTCCAACCCGATCGGGCCCCCGCCGATCACGAACAGATGGCCCGGGCGGACGCGGTTCTCCCACAGCGTCTCGTTGGTGAAGTGGGGCACCGTGTCGAGCCCGGGGATCGGCGGCACGGCGGCGCGCGCGCCGGCCGCGACGACGACGCGCCGCGCCTTCAGCGTCATGCCGTTCACCGCCACCATGTCACGGCCGGTGAAGCGCGCCTCGCCGCGGATCACGGTCGCGCCGAGCCCGGTGAAGCGCTCCTCACTGTCGTTCGGCGCGATCTCGGCGATCGCGTGGTGCACGTGATCGAGCACGCGCGAGAACTCGATCTGCGGCTGGCCGGCGGTGACACCGTACCGCGGCGCGGCGCGGATCGCGGCGGCGTGGTGCGCGGCGGCGAGCAGCGCCTTGGAGGGCACGCAGCCGAAATTGAGGCAGTCCCCGCCCATGTGGTTGCGCTCGATCAGCGCGACCGGCACACCGAGCTGGGCGGCGACCGCGGTGACGGACAGCCCCGCCGCGCCGGCGCCGATCACGACCAGGTCGAACTCGCGGCGCTCAGGCATGGGACTTCTCCGCGCGGCGCGCGGCGATCCGGCGCCAGATGACAGGGATGAGGGACAGGAGAGCGAGGCCGATCAGCGGCAGCAGCACGCCCGGCGAGAGGATCACGCCGAGATCGGGCCGGCCACCGGCAGCGAGGATCTCGCCGAGCCCGGCGCCGATGCCGGCAAACACTGCGGTCGCCGGAATGATCCCGAGGAAGGTGCCGAGCGCATAGGGGCCGAGCCGCATCCCGACCAGCGCGGGGGCAAGATTGACCAGCCAGAACGGGAACAGCGGCACGAGGCGCAGCACGAGCAGATAGGACAGCCCGTCGCGTTCCAACCCTGGCCGGACCTTGTCCAGCACCGGCCCGGCCTTGCGCGCAAGCAGCTCGGCGAGCGCGTAGCGCGCGGCGAGGAACAGCAGCACCGCGCCCGCGGTCGCACCGAGCACCGACAGCACCGTGCCCCAGAGGTGCCCGAACAGCAGCCCGCCCGAGAGGGTCAGGAACACCCCGCCGGGCAGGGAGACCGCGACGGCGGCGGCATAGACGGCGAGGAACGCGACCCCCGTCAGCACCGGGTTGTCGCGCACCGCCCGGGCGAGCGCAGCGTGGTTCGCGGCGAGCGCCTCGGCCGACAGATGCCGATCCAGCCCGAGCACGAAGGCCAGGGCAATCCCGGCGCCGATCAGCGCCAGGGGCCAAAGCCGCATCCACCCGGGGCGCGCGGGCGCCGTTCCATCAGCGGTCATGATCAGCGTGTCCCTCTCCGGCAGGCTGCCCTCGTTTCGCCGCGCGCCGCGTGATGGTTTCCCCGCTGCCGCGCCTGACGCAGTGGTGAGGTGTGGTTCCCCGTCATTGACGCTGCCCGGCACCACTGGCTATACGCGTCCGATCGACCGGGGCGCCGCATGGAATTCATGCGGTTGCCGTGCATTGTTGCGCCCCGAACAGGAGTACCACCCGTGTCCAAGCGCACCTTCCAGCCGAGCAAGCTCGTCCGCAAGCGCCGCCACGGCTTCCGTGCGCGCATGGCGACGCCGGGGGGCCGCAAGGTGCTCGCGGCGCGCCGCGCCAAGGGCCGCAAGCGCCTCTCCGCCTGAGCTCCCGGATCGGGTGCCCGGCACGCAGAGCCCGCGTCCTGCCCGGCTGACACGGCGCGCCGAGTTCCTTGCCGTCGCCGCGAAGGGACGCAAGCACGCCATGCCCGGAATGCTCGTCCAGGGTCTGAAGGTCGAGGGGCGGCCGGGCATGCGGCTGGGCTTCACCTGCTCGCGCAAGATCGGCAATGCGGTGGCGCGCAACCGCGCCCGCCGGCGGCTGCGTGCGGCCGCCGATCAGGTGCTGCGCCCTGGCCCGGCGGGCTGGGACGTCGTGCTGGTGGGCCGGGCCGCAACGCTCGAGCGGCCGTTCCCGGCGCTGGTCGAGGACCTGCGCACGGCGCTGGCCCGGCTCGGGGCCGCGCCGTGAGCCCGCTTGCGCATCTGCTGCGCGGGGCTGTGGTCACCTATGAATGGACGCTCCGGCCCGTGATCGGCGCGAACTGCCGCTTCGTGCCGTCGTGCAGCGCCTATGCCAAGGAGGCGATCGTCACCCACGGGGCGGTGAAGGGCGCGGGGCTTGCCGCCTGGCGCGTCCTGCGCTGCAACCCCTGGTGCGCGGGCGGGCACGATCCGGTGCCGCGACGCTGCGACGCGCCCGACAAGGACGGATGATGGTCGACCAGAAGCGCCTGATCCTCGCGATCGCGATCTCGATCGCCATCCTGTTCGTCTTCGAGGTGCTGTGGAACCAGCCGATCCGCGAGGCGGAGCGCGCGCGCCAAGCAGAGATCGCGGCGCTGGCCGAGATCGAGGCGGAGCAGGCGCGCGGGGCCACGGCCGGTGCACCGCTCGCCTCGCCCGTGCCCGGGGTCGCGCCGACGGCACCGCGGCCCGCCACCACGCCGGCTTCCCTGCGTGTGCGGATCGACAGCCCGGACGTGGTCGGCTCGATCAACCTCGTGGGCGCGGTGATCGACGATGTCACGCTGCGCCGCTTCGGCGTCACCCCCGACCCGGACAGCGAGCGCGTGCGCGTGCTGGAGCGGCGCGGCAACCCTGAGGCCTACTACGCCCAGTTCGGCTGGAGCGCGATCGGCTCGGACGTGCAGGTGCCGCCGCCCGATGCGGTTTGGCAGACCTCGGCGACGGTGCTCGGTCCCGGACGGCCGGTCACGCTGTTCTGGGACAACGAGCGGGGTCAGCGCTTCGAGATCGCGATCGGCATCGACGACCATTTCCTGTTCACGATCGAGCAGCGCGTGATCAACAGCGGGGCGGCGACCGTCACGGTAAACCCCTGGGGCCGCCTGCGGCGCGAGCACACGCCGCCGACCGAGGGGTTCTTCATCCTGCACGAGGGGCTGGTCGGCGTGTTCGGCGGACGGCTGACCGAGCAGTCCTACACGAGCGCCAAGGACGAGGCCGAGAAGCAGGGCGGGGCCTCGTTCACCCATGAGGGCCGCGGCGGCTGGGCCGGCTTCACCGACAAGTACTGGCTCGGCGCGCTGATCCCCGACCAGGGCCAGGAGACGGCGTTCACCTGGCGCGTGCCGATGGAAGGCGGGCAGCCGCGCTACCAGATCGATTTCCTCGCGGGCACCAAGACGATCGGGCCCGGGTTGCAGACCACCACGCGCAGCCACCTCTTCGCTGGTGCGAAAGAGGTGCACCTGATCGACCGCTACGCCGCCGCCCTGAGGGTCGAGGGGCTGGACAAGGCGATCGACTGGGGCTGGTTCTACTTCCTGACGCGCCCGTTCTTCGAGGCGCTGCACTGGCTTGGTGAGACGACCGGCAACTACGGCGTGGCGATCCTGATCTTCACCCTGTTCCTGAAGGCGCTGTTCTTCCCGCTCGCCAACAAATCCTACAAGGCGATGAGCAAGATGAAGCTGCTCGCGCCGCAGATGCAGGAACTGAAGGAGAAGCACAAGGACGATGCGGCCAAGCTTCAGCAGGAGATGATGGCGCTCTACAAGCGCGAGAAGGTCAATCCGGTCTCGGGCTGCCTGCCGATTATCCTCCAGATCCCGGTGTTCTTCGCGCTCTACAAGGTGCTGTTCGTCACCATCGAGATGCGCCATGCGCCGTTCTTCGGCTGGATCCAGGACCTCTCGGCCAAGGACCCGACCAACATCTTCACCCTGCTCGGGCTGATCCCCTGGGACCCGACCGTGATCCCGATCCTCGGGCCGTTCCTGCATCTCGGCATCTGGCCGATCCTGATGGGGATCACGATGTATCTCCAGCAGAAGCTGAACCCGACACCGCCCGATCCGGTGCAGCAGAAGGTGTTCATGCTGCTGCCCTTCGTGTTCACCTTCATGCTCGCACAGTTCCCGGCCGGGCTGGTGATCTACTGGTCGTGGAACAATCTCCTGTCGATCGCACAGCAATGGGCGATCATGCGCAAGGTCGCGCAGCAGCCGCCGGCGCCGACCAAGACGTGACGGTGTCGGGCGGTCTCGCCGAGGCAGCGGACGAGGCCTCCCGTGCGGCGCTGATCGAGGCGGGGCGGGTGCTGTTCGCGGGCGAGGCCGCGTTCGTCCACGCCGCGCAGACGCTCGACCAGCTGCCCGCGGTGCGCGGACCCGAGGTGGCGTTCGCGGGTCGTTCGAATGTCGGCAAGTCGTCCCTGCTCAACGCGCTCACCGGAAGGCGCGCGCTGGCACGCGTCTCGGCCACACCCGGGCGAACGAAGCAGCTCAACTTCTTCGACCTCGCCGGCAGGCTGACGCTCGTCGACATGCCGGGCTACGGCTACGCCGAGGCGGCGAAGAGCGTGAAGGAGGCGTGGCAGGGGGCGATGTTCGGCTATCTGCGTGGGCGCCCTACGCTGCGCCGCGTGGTGCTGCTGATCGACGCCCGCGTGGGGTTCAAGCCGGCCGATGAGGCGGCGATGACCCTGCTCGACGAGGCCGCGGTCGCCTACCAGCTGGTGCTGACCAAGACCGACAAGCTGAAGCCGCCGGCACTGGCCGCGATCGCCGCGACGACAGCGGCGGTCGCGCGCGCCCACACCGCAGCGCATCCGCTTGTCCTCGCGACCAGTGCCGAGACCGGCGTCGGCATCCCCGAACTCCGCGCGGACCTGGCCTCGCTCGCCCTGCCTTGACCGCGCGCCGGACCGGCCGCTAGAGCCCGCCCACCAAGTGGAGGAGGGCCGGATGGACAGCGGTGGCGTGGCGACGGGCGAACAGCGGGCGCGGATCCTGTCCGAGGCGCTGCCGTTCCTGCTGCGCTACGACGAGGCGACGATCGTCATCAAGTACGGCGGCCACGCGATGGGCGAGGAGGAGCTCGCCGTCACCTTCGGCCGCGACGTCGCCTGGCTCCAGCTCTCCGGCCTGTATCCGGTGGTGGTGCATGGCGGTGGCCCGCAGATCAACGCGATGCTGGAGCGGCTGCAGATCCGGTCCACCTTCGTCGACGGCCTGCGCGTCACCGACGAGAAGATGGTCGAGGTGGTCGAGATGGTACTCGCCGGCACCGTCAACAAGCAGGTCGCGTCCCTGATCACCCAGGCGGGCGTGATGGCGGTCGGGCTCTCCGGCAAGGACGGGGGCCTGATCCGCGCGCGCAAGATGACGCGGACGAAGCGCGACCCCGGCTCGAACATCGAGCGCGCGCTCGATCTCGGCTATGTCGGCGAGCCCGAGCACATCGACACGCGGGTGCTGAACGCGCTGAGGGGTGCCGAGATCGTGCCGGTGATCGCGCCGGTGGGGCTGGGGCCGGACGGGCAGACGTACAACATCAACGCCGACACGGTGGCCGGCGCGGTCGCGGGGGCACTCAAGGCCAAGCGCCTGCTGATGCTGACCGACGTGCCCGGCGTGCTGGATCGCGACAAGCGGCTGATCCCGGAACTGACCGCGAGCCAGGCCGAGACGCTGATGGCGGACGGCACGATCTCGGGCGGGATGATCCCGAAGGTCGAGCATTGCCTGGCCGCGGTGAAGGCAGGGGCGGAGGCGGCGGTGATCCTGGACGGGCGCGTGCCGCACGCGATCCTGCTCGAGCTCTTCACCGAGCAGGGCGCGGGCACGCTGATCCGGCTTTAGGCCGGGCCCGGTTCAGCTCGCGGCCGGCTGGGTGGCGGCTTGCGCGGACGGGCGCTGGCCCGCGATGCCCTCGCGCGCGAGGAAGCCGAGATGCCAGCGCATCTCCTCATCGCTCAGCGGCCAGGCGCCGGGTCCGGCGGTGAGGATCGCGGTCGGCGGCAGCCGCCCGAGCAGGGCCTGCACGCTCGCCGCTACGCGCATCGAGAACCCGGCCTTCCAGCAGATCGCGACCAGACCCTTGGCACTGCGGAGGTTCGCCGCGCGTTCCACCACCGACAGCGCGACATCGGCCGCGCGCGCCAGCATCGCCGCGACCATCCGCACCTCGCCGCGGTCGGCCGCGGCCAGCACGTGCGCCTCGGTCAGCCGGCCGCGCGCCTTGAGTTCCCCCGCCGCGGCGAACGCATCCGTCGGCAGCGGCAGGTCGGAGCGGTGGGTCGGCACCGACGGCGTCCCCCAGGCGACCTGCTTCACCACCTGGCGGCGCAGGAACTCGGCCGTGCCCGGATCGAGATCCGGTCGCGTGGACAGCGCGTGTACCAGATGCTCGGCGACGATCGCCGACAGCGCGCGCGCGGCACGTGACGAGAGGTGCGGACGGCGCACCAGCGGCTCGTGCCATTCTACGTTGTCCGACGCGCGCGCGATCAGCGCATCCAGCGTGTTCTCGCGGATCTGGGCGGACCGGTTGCGCAACAGCGCGGTGATCGCCGGCGAGTTGGCCGTCGCCGCAATCGCGTCGGACACCGTCTCGTTCAGATGCGGCCGGCGCGCGATCGCGCCGATCGTCTCGGCGCCTGGCGGGGCATGGACCAGCGCGAGCAGGTCCTCGGTGCACAGCAGCGGCGAGAGCTCCAGCACCGGCCCGGCCACCGGGATCTCGGTGTCGTGCGCGAGGGCAAGGATCAGCTCGCGGGGCGCATCCGGCATGTCCTTGACGACATCGGCGATCGCGGCGCGCACCTGCACCGCCGTGTCCTGCACCAGCCGCGATAGCGTCTCGGCGGTCAGGCGCTGGAGACGGTCGCGGCTGGACGGATCGAGCTGCGGCGCGAGCGTGGCGATCTTGCGCGCGAGCGCCACACGGACACGCTCGTCGGCATCGTCGGCGAGCAGACGGTCGGCCTGCGGCGGGGTCTGATCGTTGGCCGCGACCGCGACGCGCACCTCGCTCTCGTGGTCGGCGGCCAGGTAGAAGAGCAGTTCCGGCGCCATGTCCGGGCGCTGGGCGAGTGCCGCCCGCTCGGTCGCGTTGCCGGCCCGGGCGATGCGCTTCGCGTCCTCGTAGTCGGGCGCCCGCATCAGCGGGCGGCGGATCGTGCTCATGGCACTGCGAGGCTCCATCCAGACTTGCCGCCGCGCTTGGCGGCGTACATGGCGGCATCGGCACGGACCATCAGATGGCTCGTCGGCTCGCGCGTGCCCGGCGCGCGGACGGCGATGCCGACGGAGAGCGAGAGCGGGGCCTGCTCGGCGGTCGAGTGGTGCGCGAGGGCGAGCGGCGCATCGGCGACGATCCGCTCGGCCCGGCTGAGGGCAATCCTGGGATCGGCGCCGTCGAGCCAGAGCGCGAACTCGTCCCCGCCGATCCGCGCGACCAGGTCCGACGGCCGCACGGCCGCGCGCAGCAGCCCGGCGGCGGCGCGGAGCGCAGTGTCACCCGCCTCGTGGCCGTGCCGGTCGTTGATCGGCTTGAAGTTGTCGAGATCGACATAGAGCAGCGCGCCGGGCTGACCCTGACGATCCAGCCGCTCCAGCCGGCGCTCGAGCTCCTCGAAGAAGGCACGGCGGTTCAGCAGGCCGGTCAATGGGTCGGTGCGGGCCTGGCGCAGCATCTCGGCCTGCATGGACTCCTGCGCCAGCAGCAGCCCGACGAAATCGGCAGCGGCATGGATCAGCACCCGCTCCTCGCCGTCCCAGCCGCGCGCGTCGGGCGCGCGCCAGATCACGATCAGCCCGCCGCCGCCGCCCGGCTGCAGCGCCGCGGCCGCGGCAACCGGCCGACCCTCCGGGCCCTCGCCGACCGCAGTGCCGAACCCGGCGTGCTCCTCCAGCGCGGCCGCGGTCGCGACCAGCGCCGGCAGCGCCTCGCCGACCGTCAGCACGGGCACCAGCCCGGCCTCGGTCCGCCGCAGGATCGCCGTGCCCGCCGCCCCCAGCGCCGGCATCATCGCGCGTGCAGCCCCGGCCAGCATGCCCTTGGCCAGCACCTCGGTGCGCGTCTCGGCCAATACCGCGTCGATCAGCGCCTCGCGCCGGAGCGCGGTGGCGAGCGCGCCGGTGCGCCGCTCCTCCTCGGTCACGTCGCGCCCCACCCCGCGCGCGCCGATCAGCCGGTCATCGGCATCGACCAGCGGCACCCCGGCGAAGGAGAGGCAGGCCAGACGTCCGTCGGCCCGGCGCAGCCAGGCGCGCACGCCGCGCCGCTGCCGGTCGGGGCGGAATGGCGAGAAGCCGGGGGATCCGGCGGGCCCCTCGGCCAGGATGTCGTCGGCCGGCCGGCCGATCAGTTCCCCGGCCGACCAGCCCAGCGCCGGATCGGGAAAGACGAAGGTGAAGCGGCCCTCGGCGTCGGTCTCCCAGGCGAAATCGGCCGCCATGTCGACCAGATCCCGCCACCGCTGGCGGCTGTCGAGCAGGGCGTCGCGCAGGGCGTTGTCGAACTGAGGCGTGGCGAGATCGAGCGTCATCGCGGAGTCCGGTGCTTCGGCCGGCGTCGAGTGAACACCGTCCGGCGTTAACGCCGGGTTGCCGGAGCCACGCCGTTGACAGGGCAGGCGCGGGCCGCGAGGCTCCCGCCCCTCCGCCGAGGGGAGATGGAGCCGCATGGACGATCGGCTGAAGGGCGAGATCGAGGCGCTGTGGGACCGCCGGACCGAGCTGAGCCCGGCCTCGGGTGGCCGCGCGCGCGAGGCGGTTGAGGCGGCACTCGAGGCGCTCGACTCCGGCACGGCACGGGTCGCCGCCCCCACCGGCTCGGGCTGGGTGGTCCATGAGTGGCTGAAGAAGGCGGTGCTGCTGTCCTTCCGCCTGACCGAGAGCCGGGTGATGGACACCGCGGCCGGCGCCTATGACAAGGTGCCGCTGAAGTTCGAGGGCTGGGGCGAGAACCGCTTCCGCGAGGCTGGATTCCGCGCGGTGCCCGGCTCGGTGGTACGGCGCTCGGCCTATATCGCGCCGGGTGTGGTGCTGATGCCCTCGTTCGTGAACGCGGGCGCCTATGTCGATTCCGGCACGATGGTGGACACCTGGGCGACCGTCGGCTCCTGCGCCCAGATCGGCAGGAACTGCCACATTTCGGGCGGGGCCGGGATCGGCGGGGTGCTGGAGCCGCTGCAGGCTGCGCCGGTGATCATCGAGGACGAGTGCTTCATCGGTGCGCGATCCGAGGTGGTCGAGGGCGTGATCGTCGAGCGCGGCTCCGTGCTCTCGATGGGCGTCTTCATCGGCGCGAGCACCAAGATCGTCGATCGTGTCAGCGGCGAGGTGTTCACCGGCCGAGTGCCCGCGTACTCCGTGGTCGTGCCGGGGAGCCTGCCCGGGCGGCCGCTGCCGGACGGTTCGCCCGGCCCATCGCTCTACTGCGCGGTGATCATCAAGCGCGTGGACGAGAAGACGCGCGCCAAGACCTCGATCAACGATCTGTTGCGTGACTGAAGGCCCTGGCCTCGCCGACCCGCTGCCGCTGGCCGCGGCGCTGATCCGCTGCCCCTCCATCACGCCCGAGGACGCCGGCGCGCAGACCGTGCTGGCCGAAGCGCTGACCCGGCTCGGCTTCACCTGCACCGAGCTCACCTACGGGCGCGTGCGCAACCTCTACGCCCGCATCGGCACGGGCCGGCCTGCGCTCTGCTTCGCTGGCCACACCGACGTGGTGCCGGCGGGCAACGGCTCGTGGTCCGCTGATCCGTTCGGGGCGGAAGTTCGCGACGGACTGCTCTACGGCCGCGGCGCCACCGACATGAAGGGCAACATCGCCGCCTTCGTCGCCGCGCTCGCCTGCTGGCTCGACCGGCATCAGGGCCGCCCCCCGGTCGCGGTGTCGCTGCTGATCACCGGCGACGAGGAAGGCGAGGCGGTGGACGGCACCGTCAGGGTGCTGGCGTGGATGGCGGAGCGGCAGGAGGTCCCCGGGTTCTGTCTGGTCGGCGAGCCGACTTCGGTTGCTACCCTGGGTGACCTGGTGAAGATCGGACGGCGCGGCTCGATGAGCGCGCGGCTGGTGGTCAAGGGCACGCAGGGCCACAGCGCCTACCCGCAGCGCGCCGACAACCCGATCCACCGCCTTGTGCGCGTGCTGCACGGCCTGACCGCCGAGCCACTCGATGCCGGCACCGACTGGTTCGAGCCCACCACCCTGCAGATCACCAGCGTCGATGTCGGCAACCCGGCCACCAACGTGATCCCTGCGCGGGCCGAGGCGAAGTGGAACATCCGCTTCAACGACCGCCACACGGCGGCCAGCCTGGAAGCCTGGATGCGCGGCATCATCGACGCTGAGGCGCCGTGCCGTGAGGTCGCGTTCTCCTGCTCCGGCGAAGCGTTCCTCACCACGCCCGGGCCGGAGGTCGATCGGCTGGTCGGCGCGATCGCCAAGGCAACGGGCGTGACGCCGCGGCTCGACACCGGCGGCGGCACCTCGGACGCGCGCTTCATCGCCCGCCACTGCCCGGTCGCCGAGTTCGGCCTGGTCGGCAGCACCATGCATCAGGCCGACGAACGGGTTCCGGTGGCGGAGCTGCGCGAGCTCGCCCGCGTCTACGGCGGCGTGCTGGACGCCTTCAGCGCGTGAGCACGCGCGATGTCGCCGCGGGGATCGCGTCGGTGTCGCTGCTGGCGCGCGGGCGTGCGATCGGCCTCGAACTGCTCGACGGTTCACCCTACGGCGCCTGGCGCAGCTTCGTTGCCATGTTCGTCGCGGCCCCGTTCTTCCTCGCGCTCAAGCTGCTCTCGGCGCCGCCGATGGTGGCCGGCGCAGACCCGGTGCGGCTCTGGCTCGCCGAGGCGATCGGCTACGTGGTCGGCTGGTTTGCCCTGCCGCTGGTGATGGTCGCGGTCGCACGGATGCTGGACCGGCTGGATCGCTGGCCGCTGTTCGTGTGCGCCTGGAACTGGACCAACCTCGCGCAGGTCATGGTATTCCTCGCCGCCGCCCTGCTCGCCGCGGCGCTGCCGCGCGGTCTCGGCCAGCTCGTCACGCTGGTGGCACTCGGCTATGTGCTCTGGCTGCAATGGTTCGTCGCGCGCGAGTCGCTCGACATCCCTGGCCCCCGCGCGATCGCCGTGGTCGGCGTCGACCTCGTGCTCGGACTGTTCATCTCCGGGCTGACGCTCTCCGTCGCGCTCGTGCGCTGAGGCCGCGTCACCGCAGCACCTCGAAATAGCCGGTCTCCTCGTCCATCCGGACCTGCTCCATCGCGCGGAAATCGTAGCGCGAGACGATGCCGACGACATGGCCGTCCTTGACCACCGGCAGGTGGCGGAAGCCGCAGTCGCCAAGCAGCCGCAGGGCCTCGATCGCGTTCTGCTCCGGCGCGATGGTCACCGGATTGTCCGTCATCACCGCTGCGAGGTTCGTGTGCGCTGCGTCCAGCCCCTGGGCCAGCAGGCGGACGGCGTCCCGGCCGGTGAAGATGCCGGCGAGCCGGCCGCCGCGGTCAACCACCAGCACCGCGCCGACGCGGCGGGCGTGCATCGCCTCGCACGCCTTCTTCACCGTCGCCGTGGGCGGCAGGGTCAGCGGCTTCTGGTTCCGCACGATCTCGTGCATGGAGCGTGTCTGCATCGTGTCACTCCCCCGTCATGGAGGGTTCATAGACGGGAGCGCGGGACGGTGGGTTGACGCAGCGCAAAGCGCAGCGTCAGTCGGCCGTCATGGCCTCCACACGGTCGATCCGTGCGGCGCAGTACTTGAACCCGGGGATCTTGCCGATCGGATCCAGCGCCGGGTGCGTCAGCAGATTTGCCGCGGCCTCGCGATAGGCGAAGGGCACAAAGGCCAGTCCCTCGGGCAGCCCGGCATCGACGCGCGCCGGCAGCACGATCTCGCCACGGCGCGTCGTCACGCGCACGCGCTCGCCTGCCCGCAGGCCGAGCCGGCGCAGATCGGCCGGCGCGAGGCTCAGTGACGGCGCGGGCTCTAGCGCATCGAGCACCTCCGCGCGCCGCGTCATCGTCCCGGTGTGCCAGTGCTCCAGTTGCCGGCCCGTGGTCAGCACGAACGGATACTCGGCATCCGGGAGTTCCGCCGGATCGGAAAGGCCGGCCGGAACCAGGCGCGCACGCCCATCAGGCGTGGGGAAGCGATCGCCGAACACGATCTCCTCGCCCGGCAGGTCGGGGCCGCGCGTGGGGTAAGTCACCGTATGCTCGCGTGCGATCCGCTCCCAGCTGATGTGGTCGAGCGAGGGCATCAGCGAGGCCATCTCGGCATAGACCTCGGCGACCGGCCGATGCTCCCACGCGAGGCCGAGCCGGCGCGCGAGTTCGACGATGATCCAG
>NZ_JBHYDW010000035.1:0-32041 GCF_051860475.1 Elioraea sp.
TTCTATCGCTGCCAGCGCTGACGGCTCAGCCGCGCCGGCGTACGATCAGCCAGCCGGCGAGCAGGCCCGCACCGGCGAGATCCGCCCAGGCGATCGGCGCGACCAGTGCCGCGCCCGCGAGCGCGAGCAGCGCGCGATCGAGGACGGTCAGCTTCCGGCCGAGCCAGCCCTCCAGCGCCGCGGCGAGGGCCACCACGCCCGCAAGCGTCGCGGCAACCGCCAGCACGACCGACAGCGGATCGCCGATCAGCAGCAGCGCGGGCCGCCAGACGAAGCAGAACGGCAGCACGAAGCCGACCACCGCGAGCCGGCAGGCGATCACGGCGATGCGCAGCGGATCGGCGCCCGCGATCGAGGCGGCGGCAAACGCAGCGACGGCCACCGGCGGCGTGATCGCCGACATCGAGGCGAAATAGACCACGAACAGGTGCGCGGCGAGCATCGGCACGCCGAGATTGACCATCGCCGGCGCCGCCAGCACGGAGGCCAGCACATAGACGGCCGGCGTCGGCATGCCCATGCCGAGCAGCAGCGTCACGCCGGCGGTGATCAGCATCACCACGGGCAGCAGGTCGGGCGCGAACGAGAACAGCAGCGAGGAGAACTTGCCGGCGAGGTCGGTGATGGTGAGCGAGCCGACCACCAACCCCGCGACCGCGCAGGCAATGCCGACGGGTGCGGCACGCCGGGCCGCCTCGACCGCGGCGGTGAGCAGCGTCGCCGCCGTGCGGATCGGCGCGCGCGTGCGGATCAACAGGATCGCGGCGGCGATCACCACCGCGAGCCCGGCGCCATAGACCGGCCGATCGGCAGAGAGCACGAGCCACACCAGCGCCGCGATCGGCACGAGATGCCACCAGCCGACGCGCAGGACCGCGGCTACGCGCGCGGTCGCGCCGTCGAAGGCGCCGAGCTGATCCAGCACCGCGCGCGCGTGCACGGCGAAGAACACCGCGACGTAGTAGAGCACGCCCGTCAGCGCCGCCGAGACGACGATCTCGGCATAGGGAATGTTGGTGAAGTCGCTCATCAGGAACGCGGCACTGCCCATCACCGGCGGCAGCAGCGCCCCGCCGGCTGAGGCCGCGGACTCCACCGCCCCCGCATAGGCCGGCCGGTAGCCGAGCCGTTTCATCATCGGGATGGTGAGCGCGCCGGTGGTGACCACATCGGCGGTCGGGCTGCCCGAGATCGTGCCGTAGAGTGCCGACGACACCACCGCGACCTTGGCCGGTCCGCCCGCCTGCCGCCCGACCAGCGCGGCGGAGAGATCGAAGAAGAAGTCCCCGCCGCCGGAACGGTCCAGCACCGCGCCGAACAGCACGAACACGTAGACCAGGAACGCCGCGACCGCGAGCGCGGGGCCGGCGATCCCGTTGGTGGTGAAGACGAGATGGTCGAGGATCTCGGTCATGCTCAGCGGGCGGTGGCCGAAGGCACCTTCCAGCCGGTCGCCGAACGCCGCATAGGCGAGGAACAGCAGCACCAGGATGGCGAGTGCCAATCCGATCGTGCGCCGCGTCGCCTCCAGCACCAGCAGGATCAGCGCCGAGGCCATCATCAGATCGCCCGGCGAGAGCGGGCTGACCATCGGCCAGCGCAGCGCATGCGCCTCGGCGTGGACGAGGAACCAGCCGACCGAGGCCCAGGTCGCGGCCACCAGCCCCCAGGACGGCAGTGACCGTCCGGTCGGACGCAGCGGACTGCCCGTGACCGTGAGGAAGCCGATGGTCAGCACCGCGCCGAGAAAGACGAACAGGCTGACCGTGCGGTCAGCCTCCCAGCCGAGCGCAAGCGCGAGCAGGAACGCCGAGAGCGTGGCGCCGACCGCGCCGACCACCGCCGCCTCCGCCGGGGGAAGCGTGCGCGGCTTTCCCGGCAGAAGCGAGGCGAACAGGGTCAGCTCATCAGACCGGCAGCGCGATAGGCGCGCGCGGCACCGTCATGCAGCGCAACGCCACCGGTGTCCGGCAGCGCCCGCGCCTGAAGCCGCGCCATCGTCGCATGCGCCCGCTTGACCGACTCGAAATGCTTCACGATCGCGTTCACCACCGCCTCGACCGTGTCGGCTGGCACTGCCGCCGAGGTCAGCAGCACGACATGGGCGCGGAAGGTGTTCACCGCCTCGGGCTGGAACGGATAGGCGTTGGCCGGGATGGTGATCGGGGTCGAGCCGAGCCGCGCATTGACCTTGCCGACCAGATCCGGCCCGAAGCCCAGGAACGTCACGTCCAGCCCGCGCACCGCGTTCAGCACCTGGCGCGACGGGAAATCCACCACGTTGGTGATGATGTCGACCTGGTTGTTCTTCAGCATCTCGAGCGCGTCGTTCCAGGCGACATAGTGCACGCGCCCGCCCCAGCGCTCGATCTGCGCGAACGGCGCGCCGGCGGCGGCGAAGGCCTCCTCGGTGGCGAGCGCCATCATCGTGCCGCGGAGGTTCGCGGTGACGCGCACGGGGGCGCGCTTCTGCGCGATCTCCTCCAGCGTGGACACGGGCGCGCCGGCGCGCACCAGCGGCTGCCAGGCCGCCTCGCTGTCGATCAGGCTGACGCCGCGGATGTCGGGCATGGCACGGTCGAACGGCGCCTCGCCCTTGATGGCGCGGAGCGCGATCTGCGCATGGGCGATGCCGAGCTGCACCCGTCCCTGCGAAACGAGCGTGACGTTGGCGGCATCACGTCCCGGCTCGTAGGAGAAGGCGGTGCCGGGATGCTCGCGGCGGATCGCCTCGCCGATCGCGTTGCCGATCGCGCTCCAGGCGCCGCCGACCGATCCGCCGGCGAGCGTGAGGCGCAAGGCCTCCTGCGCCCGCGCCTGCCCGAATGCGGGCAGCGCCGCGGCGGTGCCCAGAAGCGTGCGTCGTCCCAGTGTCATGCCAGTCTCCCCTCGATGGGCGCCTGCGGCGCCAGTGCCTGCTCCACGGCGAGCAGTGTTGCCGGAACGTCCGGAAGGATCGACCAGGCGCCGGCGAGATGCGGACGCAGCACGCCGGCCGCGCCGAACGCCGCCATCATCGTGGCGAAGGGCCGCCAGAATCCGTCGACATCAACGAACAGCGTGGGCTTGCGCGCGATCCCGACATCATACCAGGTGATCATCTCGAGCGCCTCGTCGAGCGTGCCCACGCCGCCCGGCAGCGCGACGAACAGGTCGGAGAGATCGGCCATGCGCTGCTTGCGCTCGGCGAGGTTGTCGACCAGGTGGAGCTCGTCGATGTCGGCGGCGGCACGTTCGCGGCTGATCAGGTGGCGCGGCATCACGCCGACGACGCGGCCGCCCGCTTCCCGCGCGGCCCGCGCGGCCTCGCCCATCAGCCCGCGCGAGGAGCCGCCATAGACCAGCATCAGCCGGCGCGCGGCGAGGCCCGCGCCGAAGGCGGCGGCCGCTACCCGGAACGGCTCGGGCAGCGTGTCGTTCGCGCTGCAGAACAGGCCGACCGCGGTCATCCGCCCGGTTCCAGCGTCGCGTCAAGGCCGATATCCACCGCCGGCGCACCCTGGGTGATCCGCCCGACGCTGATGAAATCCACGCCGGTCTCGGCGATGCCGCGGATGGTGTCGAGATTGACCCCGCCCGAGGCCTCGACCGGGATGCGTCCGGCGACGATCGCGACCGCCTCTGCCAGCATCGTGGTGGTCATGTTGTCGAGCAGCAGCATGTCCGCCCCGGCCTCGACGGCTTCGCGCACCTGATCCAGCCGGTCGCACTCGACCTCGATCTTGGTCAGCACCGGCGCGGCGCGCTTGGCGCGCGCCACGGCGGCGGCGACCCCGCCGCAGACCGAGATGTGGTTGTCCTTGATCATGATCCCGCCGGCGAGGTCGAGCCGGTGGTTGCGCGCCCCGCCCAGCGTGGTCGCGTGCTTCTCGATCGCGCGGAGCCCCGGCGTGGTCTTGCGCGTGTCGATCAGCTGCGCCCTGGTCCCCGCGATCCGGTCGACGTAGCGGCGCGTCAGCGTGGCGATGCCCGACATGTGCGAGAGCAGGTTGAGCGCGGTGCGCTCTGCCGTCAGCAGGGCGCGCGCGGGGCCGGTGACAGTGGCGAGCACGGTGCCGGGAGCCACGCGGTCGCCATCGTCGACGCCGGGCGCGAAGCCGCAGTCGGGCGCGCGGCGGCGGAACACCGCCTCGGCCACGGGCAGCCCGGCCAGCACGATCTCCTCGCGGGTGCGCAGCACGAAGGTGGCGCGGGTGGCGTCGGGAACGACGATCTCGCTGGTGAGATCCACTGCGCCGATATCCTCGGCCAGCGCGGCGTCGATGATCCGGTCGACCGCGGTCCACTCCAGCACGTCGCATCCCCTGATCGTTTGTATACCTATGATCGAGTGTGAGCCGCGGCGGGCAGACCGTCAACGCTCTCGGCGGTGCGGGTGCTGCCGCGCCTGGCGATCCTGGCGCGAGGGACGTGTGATCCCGCATGGGCGAGGGACGCCGCCCCTGGGCGTCGGGGCGGAGGGGGCGGCGCACGCGTGTGCCAGGCGCCGCATGGCGGTCCGCACCCGAAAAAGAACCTGTGGATAAGTCCGCTAAGTATTGGTGGGCGCACAAGGACTCGAACCTTGGACCCGCTGATTAAGAGTAAGCATCTTTAGGGCGCCGCAGAACGCCAGAAGCCGCCATTCGCCTTCCTTTTCGTCGGGTCCGCAAGTAAGATGGTCGCCACAAACCACCACGCGGACCCAGAGCGGACCCGACTGCCGGGTCCGCATGGGGTCCGCAAATCCGGATAAGTGGGCCCATGCCGAAACTCACCGACCGCTTCCTCTCCGCGCTCACGGTCGAACCCGGCAAGAAGGATCGGCTGGTTTTTGACACGGAGTGCCGGGGGCTCGGGGTGCGGCTGACGGTGGCCGGAACGCGGGCGTTCGTCGTGCAGTGGACAGACCCGGCGACACGGCAGAAGCGACGCGAGGCGCTGGGTGTTTGGGGCGGGATCACGATCGAGCAGGCGCGCGAGGCGGCACGTGCGCGGCTCGGCGACGTGGCGAAGGGGATCGATCCGCGGGCGGTGCGTCTGGCGCAGAGGGACACGGCGGAGCGAGAGCGCGCGGAACGCGCGCTGACGCTCAAAGCCCTGGTGGACGACTGGGCGTCGCTGCATCTCGCGCACAAACGACCGCGCTACGCGGCCGAGGCGGTGCGGGCGCTTACGTTTGCGTTCGCCGATCATTTGCGCCGGCCGGCGTCCCGGCTGTCGAAGGCCGAGGTGGTCGCGGTGCTCGACGCGCTGTTGAAGGCGGGGCGCGCGGCGATGGCGGGCCGGACGTTGGCGTATGGCCGTGCCTGCTACGCCTGGGCGGAGAAGCGCGGCAAGGTTCCGGGCAATCCCTTTGCCGGCGTGCCGATCGGCGCGGGCGTGGTCGCGCGCGAGCGGGTGCTGTCGGGGGACGAAGTCGGACGGGTCTGGAACGCGGCGCTCGGCATGGGCGAGCCGTGGGGACCGCTGTTTCGGGTGCTGCTGCTGACACTTGCCCGACGCGAGGAAGTCGCGGGAATGCGCTGGTCGGAACTGTCGGCGGACCTTTCGACCTGGACCATTCCGGGAACGCGGATGAAGCGCGGTCAGGCGCATGTGGTGGCGCTGCCGGAGGCAGCGCGCGAGGCGCTGCGCGCGGTGCGGCGGATCAAGGGGCAGGACCTCGTGTTCAGCACGACAGGGACGACGACCGTCTCTGGCTTCACGAAGGCTAAGCAGACGTTGGACAAGGCGGCGAAGGTTACGGGCTGGCGGCTGCACGACATCCGGCGCACGGGCGTCTCGACGCTGGCGGCGATGGGGTTCAATCCGGTGGTGGCGGACATGCTGCTGGCGCACCAGCCGGGGCGGCTCTCGACGGTGGCGCGCGTCTATCAGCGGCACGACTTCGCCGCCGAGCGCGAGGCGGCGTTACGAGCGTGGGCGGAGCAAGTCTTGCGCTGCGGTTCAGGCGGAAACAGGGACGCAGCAAACGTCGCCGATCTGATGGCACATCGAGCGGGACGCCAACATGGATGAGTGGCCGAAGATCACGAGGGAAGATGCTGAGGCGTTGTTCCGTGCGGCTTTGCCCCGCGGGCCGATACCACCGGATTTGGCTATCGATGCGACGGCAGGCCAACTCTATATGATTCGACTAAGGTACGATATTGTATCGTAAGTAAATCCCTGGCAAGTGCCAGGGCGACGCGCCTCCGGCAGGGCTGCACACATCGCGACTCGGATTCGGCGTTGGCGACAATCGACCGATCACCGCGCACAGATCCATCAAGCGGAAGCTCGACGAGAAGAGTGCGACGCGTCGCGCGAAGCGGGCGGAGTAGAAAGGCACGAAGGCCGAGCCGATGCCCGCCTGGGTTCTGCATGACGCCCGGCGCACGGGCGTGACGTGGCTGGCCGGCACAGGGTTTGCGACGCATGTCGCGGACCACCTGTTGAACCACATCAGCGGCGTTGCGGCGGTGAACCAGGGTGGTGAGTTCATGTCGGAGCGCAAGGCCGCGCTCGACGCCTGGGGCGCGCACGTGACGCGGTGTGCGACAGGCCAAGGCCACGCGGACAATCTGGTGGCCCTGCCGCGGCGGCATCGGGGGTCGGGCCATACTGCGGTTTCGCTGAGCGGCCGAGACGACGCTTGGATCAGCCACGAGCACCCGTGAGCGCGCGCCAGAGGACACTAGCGCTTGACCCTGGGGGCCGCTCGCACTAACATTTTCAGCTAGCATCGAGTCGTGCGCCCGGGGGGGACCTCTCTCCGGGCGTTTCGTTTTCCGGCCATCTTTGGAACCCGCGCCGACCGGTAGTCGGTACCCCCGGACGGCATCCCCCCGTTCGGGGGACGGGTGCGTCCAAAACCTGGAAGATCGACGATGACCACCTCGGTTGCCCTTTTGGCGCCGGCTGAGGCCGCGCGCGCGCTTGGCGTCTCGCTCCGCAGTCTAGAGCGATGGCGGACGACGGGCCACGGGCCCGCATATGTTCGGATGGGACCGCGCCGGATCGCGTACCGCGAAGCGGACCTGACGGCGTGGCTCGAAGCGCGCGCGTTCGCGCATCGTGCCGCGGAAGCCGCGGCGTCGGCCGCAAGTGATCGCGGCAAGGGTGCAGCGCGATGATGGGCCCGGTTGGGGCAGTCGTGGCGGCGCGGCATCGCCTGCGGCGGGTCGGGCGCGAATGGCGTGGGGACTGCCCCGGCTGCGGATATGCCGGCACGTTCGTGCTTACGGAACGCTGTGGGCGGCCGTTGTGGTGGTGCGCTAGTTGCGGCTCGGGCGAGCACCTGACGCGCGCAGTGCTGGGGCCGGAATGGGATGGACGACCACGACAGGCGGCGGAAGCGGCGGAAGCGGCGGAAGCGGCGGAACGTCGCAGCGGCCCACGCGTCGCGGTGGGAGAAGCCGTGGCGGAGCGCGGCGGAACATGTCGGGCGGCGTGGCGTGAGAGTCCGGCGCGGCGCCTTTGGCGGGAGACCCGGCCGATCGAGGACACGCCCGCCGCGCGCTATCTCCGCGGTCGCGGCATTCCGCCTGATCTCTTCGATACCGTCGATCTGCGCTGGCATCCGCACTGCCCGCATCCCTCGGGGACGAGCATGCCGGCGCTGGTGGCGCTGGTCCGCAATGCCGTCTCCGGCGAGCCTCAGGCGATCCACAGGACGTTCCTCGCGGTTGGCGCAGCGGGGGAGGTAGCCAAGGCGCCAGTCGAGCCCACCAAGGCGAGTCTCGGGCCGATTGGCGAGGGTGTTGTCAAGCTTGGCGAGGCACCGGCCGACTGCACCCTGATCATCGGCGAGGGGATCGAGAGTGCTGCAAGCGCGGCGCTGCTGATCGGCGGCGTCGCGTGGGCCGCCGTCTCGGCCGGCAATCTCGGGCGGCTCATATTGCCGCGCGATGTGCGCGCGCTGGTGATCGCGGCCGATGCCGACGCGGCGGGCGAGCGTGCGGCCTGGGAAGCGATGACGCGTTGGCGATCAGAAGGGCGCAGCGTGCGCGTCGCCTTCCCCGACAGACCGGGAGCGGACTTCAACGATCTGGTCCGGGAGGGGTGTCATGCGGCGCAGCGCGGCGGCTGAGATGCGTTTCCGGGCCCCCCAGCCGCCGACAACGGAGCTGCGCCCGCTGTTCCGCGCACTCCCTCCCGCGCCCGAGTTCCCGATCGACGCGCTGCTGAGCGTGGGGCCAGCGGCAGAGGCGATCCATGCCCGGACCCAGGCGCCGGTCGCGATGTGCGCGCAAGCGGTGCTAGCCGCGGCAACGCTCGCGGTACAGGCGCATCACGACGTTGAGGTCCCAGGCGCCGGCCGGCGGCCGTTGACCGGGCTGTTCGCCACGGTCGCGGAGTCGGGCGAGCGCAAGTCATCGGTCGATCGCGCGGCGCTGGCGCCCGCGCATCAGGTCGAGGAGGCATGGCGCGCGGACTATGAGGCGCAGCGCTCGCATTGGGCGAACGATCACGCGGCCTGGCAGTGCGCGCGGGAGGCGGCGAAGCGCAAGGGGAAGGGGGACCGGGGAGCGATCCGAACGGCGCTTGCGGCGATCGGCGAGGAACCGATGGCGCCTCCCCATCCGATGCTGTTGATCGCGGACCCGACCACACAGGCGATCGTCCGGCATCTCGAAGAAGTGCGCGGCTGGGGCGGCGTGTTCGCGGCCGAGGGCGGACTGGTGATCGGCGGGCATTCCTTCCGCGACGAGAACCGCATGGCGACGGGCGCGATGCTGAACGCGCTATGGGATGGCGACCCTATCCGACAGGCGCGCGTCGGGACAGGACGGTCGTTCCTGCCGGGCCGGCGCGTGACGGTGCATGTGATGATGCAGCCGGTCGCGGCGGCGAAGCTGTTCTCCGATCCGCTGCTGGACGGACTCGGCACGCTGGCGCGCTTCCTGGTGGTCGCACCGGAAAGCACGGCCGGGCTGCGCCTGTACCGCGAGGCGCCAGCCGAGACGGAGACCGTGCTTGCGGCGTACCGGCATCGGCTGGCGGCGACCATGCTGCGACCGCCGCGGATGCTGGACGGCTCACGGAACGCGCTCGACCCCGCGCCGCTGCCCCTCTCGATCGAGGCTCGCGCGGTCTGGGTCGCATTCCATGATCACATCGAGCGCAGCCTGGGCGAGGGCGGAAGGCTCGCGCCGATCCGCGCCTGGGGCGCCAAGGCGCCGGAGCATGCGGCGCGGCTCGCGGCGGTTCTCACGGTCATCGCGGACCCTGAGGCCCGCGCGGCGACACGCGAGGCGATGGACGCTGCCGTGATGCTGGTACAGCACTACGCAGCGGAGATGCTTCGTCTGGCCGGCGCAGCGGAGGTCGATCCGGCGTTGCGGTTGGCGGAACGGCTGCTGAACTGGTGGCGGACGTCAGGCGGGACGCGGAAGCATCTGGCCGCGATCTACGACGGCGGCCCGAGAGCGATCCGCTCGGCGGACAAGGCGCGGGCTGTTGTCGCGGTGCTGGAGGAACACGGCCACGTCCGCCGCTTGCCGGCCGGGACGTTCTTGGATGGCATGCCGCGCCGGGAAGCGTGGGAGCTGGTCGGTTGAAGGGCGCGCTGGGGTTCGATCCGCGGGAGGTCGCGGCGGTTCCGCCGCGTTCCGCCGATGCTATGCCCCGCGCAAAGGCAGCATGCGCGCAGACTTCCGCCGCTTCCGCAGCTTCCGCCGCGGGGCCACCCGAATCCGGTTCCGGAGCGCTGCCCGTCGAGTTTCTCACCCTGCTTGCCAGTGCGCCCGATCTGGATGTGCTGGACGTCGGCGGCGTGGCGGTGGTGCGGGCGCGCCTCGCCGACGGGAGAGCCGTTGCGGCGAAGCACACCCTGGTGGCGGCCGCATTGGCGGGGATACCGGCGGCAGTGCGCGCGCGGGTGAAGGAGAGGTTGGAGCGAGCGGAAGTGCCGCGCGGCGCACGGGAGCCGTTGCCCGGACCGTTAGCGCCACTGACATGAGGCGGCGCTGGCGGGTGCCATCCGCGCGCGATGATTTCCTTTTTTAGAGACGGAAATTCCCTGCGTGAGGGGGCGTGCGGTCTCGGATCGGAACGCGCCAAGGATTTGACCCCCCTCCCGGGGCCGATGAGGGGCGGGCACGGCGTCAGGAACTGACGGGGATCGCGCTGGACCTGGCATGGCGTGGGCGCCGCTCTTGCACGCCCGGCACCGCGCGGGCGAGGCTGCCGCGATCAACGGCGCCGGGACGGCGCGCATTGCCGGGGAACGATGACGTGGCAGAGGTAGCCGATCCGGAGGGGGCGCATGGTCATGACGTCCGGTGCGTCCATCGGCCGGGGCGTGACAGTGTGAGCCATGATCCCAGCGCGTGCTGGGGGCGGCGCGCGCGTGCCGACTGAGGCTTTTTCCCGCGTCCTGATCGACCAGCAGCTGCGCGACGCAGGCTGGCCGGTGGCGGATGGTCGCAGCGTCCGGTTCGAATACGCGCTGCCCGACGGAATGCAGGCCGACTATGTGCTGTGCGACGCGCGCGGGCGCGCGCTGGCCGTGGTCGAGGCCAAGCGGGCCAGTGTCTCCCTCGGCGCGGCCGAGCCGCAGGCGATCGGCTACGCCCGCACGCTGGGCGTGCCTTTCGTCTTCCTCGCGAACGGCAACGAGGCCCGCTTCCGCGACCTTGACCGCGACGCACATTTCCGGCCGGTCGCCACCATCTTCGGCAGGGACGAACTGGAACGCCTGGCCGCGCTCCGCACATTGCGGCAGCCGCCGACCGCGGCCCCCATCGATCCGGCCATTGCCGGGCGCGACTACCAGCGAGCGTGCATCAACGTGCTGTGCCGGGAGATGGAACGCGGCCGGCGCAAGCTGCTGGTCGAGATGGCCACCGGCACCGGCAAAACCCGCACCGCCGCGGCGCTGATCAAGCGGCTGTTCGATGCCCACTGGATCACGCGCGCGCTGTTCCTGGTGGACCGGACCACGCTGGCACGGCAGGCGGAGGATGCCTACGCCGAGCATCTGCCGAGCCTCGCCACCTACGTCGTCAAGGGCACGGGCGATCGGTTCCGGCCCGAGAAACAGATCACCATCTGCACCTTGCAGACGATGATCAACGAATATGCCCGCTACACCTCGGGCTATTTCGACCTGATCGTGATCGATGAATGCCACCGGAGCATCTACGGCGAGTATCGCCGCGCGCTGGACCATTTCGACACAGTGACGGTCGGGCTGACGGCAACGCCGCTGGTCGGGCGCCTGCCAGTGGAGGCCGACCCGGACGACGCGGCCGCGGTGCGCGACACGCTGCGGTTCTTCGAACTGGACCAGCCGACCTTCCGCTACACGCTGCGGCAGGCGATCGATGAGGGCGTGCTGGTCCCGTATCGCATCTATCGCGCGCAGACGGTGCGGACGGCGGCACAGGGCGGGTTCGAGGTGCGACGCGATGAGATCGACTGGAACGCGCTCGACGATGCGACGCGGGCCGCGCTGGACGACGCCTTCGGCGGCGGAGACACCATCATCGTCGATCCCGCGAGCCTGGAACGTCGCTTCACCATCCCGGAGCGCAATCGCGCGATGGTGCGCGAGTTCCGCGACGTCATGCTGCACGGCTACACCGGCCGCGACAACGTCCGGCGCGTGCCGCAATGGGGCAAGACCATCGTGTTTGCCGTGACGAAGCGGCACGCCGAGACGCTGGCGCGGCTGCTGGACGATGCCTTTGCCGACCGCAAGCCCGATCCGACCGTGCGTTATGCCGATTTCGTGGTCTCGGGCATGGGGGCGGACGACACGGCGAACGCGCCTACGATCATCCAGCGGTTCAAGAAGGACCCATTCCCGCAGATTCTGGTCAGCGTGAACATGCTGGACACGGGCTTTGACTGCCCGGAGGTGGTCAACCTGGTGATGGCGCGGTTCACGCGGTCGGGCGTGCTGTACCGGCAGATGCGCGGGCGCGGCACCCGCAAGGCCGACCACATCCGCAAGGTCGATTTCACCCTGTTCGATTTCGTCGGCAACGCCGATGCGCATGGCGATGACGACGCCGAGCTTGGCGGCGGGGTGATCGTGGCGCAGCCGCCGGCACCGCCACCGCCGCGGCCGCGGGCGCTGCTGACGCTCGACATCCACGACGAGATCGACCCGAGCACGCGCGAATGGATCGTGTTCGATGGCGACGGCGCCGAAGCGGGCGCGGCGTTCGATCCCGCGGCCGCGCGCGCGGATCGGCTCGGGGCTCGGTTCGAAGCCTTCCTGGCAACCGAGGCGCTGGACGCGGCGCAGCTGCGGCTGGCGCGGATGCTCGGCGAGACGCTGCGGGCGAACGCGGCGCAGATCGTCACCGTCGGGCGCGCGACCTTCACCCGGCCGCCGTTCAGCAATCTCGGCGGGCTGGCCGCGGCGGAAGGCGCCTTCGGTGGGCCGGCGGCGCTGGCGGCGTTCCTCGCCCGTCTGAACGCCGCGGTGTTCGGCGCCGAGCGGCCCGAGGCGCCCGACCAGCGCCCGGCGGCGCATTGAGGGGCGAGGCACCGCCCGGTGATGCGGCCCGTTCCGAGACTCGCGCGGACGCGCTAGGAAGCCTGCCATGCCCATGACACCCGAGATGCGCCGCGGGATCGATGCGATCCGCGATTACCTCTATGGCGGCGGCTACCCGGACCCGCTGTCCAACGCCGAACAGCTGGCGTTCCTGTTCTTCTTCTGCCTGGTCGAAGGGATCGACGCGGACAACGTGGTGCAGGCCGAGGAGCGCGGCCAGCCCTACACCTCCCTGTTCGCGGGCGACTGGACGCTGCGCAACCCGCTGAACGCGCCGGCCAAAGGGGTCGCGGCGATCCCGAAGGACCGCTTCCGCTGGTCGGTCTGGGCGCGGGGCATGAACGGCGAGACGCTGGTCCGGTTCGTGCGCGACGAGGTGTTCCCGTTCTTCGCCGAGGTGACGGCGACGGTCGGCGCCGGGTTCATGGCGCAGGCGCGGCTGGCGATCGATGAGCCGACCGTGCTGACGCAGGTGGTCGGGCTGATCAACGGCCTGGGGCTGGAACGGGCCGATGCCGACACCAAGGGCGACCTGTTCGAACACGTGCTGCGGCAGATCAAGCAGGCGGGCGAGCTTGGCCAGTTCCGCACGCCGCGCCACATCATCCGCGCGATCGTCGCGATGGTCGATCCGCGCATCGGCGAGACGGTCTATGACCCGGCCGCCGGCACGGCCGGCTTCCTGGTCGCCGCGTATGACCACATCCGGCTTGCCAATTCCTCGCCCGCGGGCGTGGTGACGGCGGAGGTGGACGGCAAGCCGCTGGCGCGCGGCGCGGGCGACCGGCTGTCGGACCGGCAGTGGCAGCACCTGCGCACGGCCACGTTCTTCGGCAATGACGTCGATCCGAAGATGGTGTCGCTGGCCACGATGAACCTGTTCCTGCGCGGCCTGCCGGATGTGCGCATTCATCGCCGCAACGTGCTGACGACCACGCTGGACCGGGCGGAGCGGGCGGCGCGGCACCTGCCGCTGGACGGCTTCGATGCGGTGCTGGCCAACCCGCCCTTCTCGGGCAAGGTGGACCGGGACCGGATCGTGGACGACGTGAAGATCGGCACCACGACCGCGACCGAATTGCTGTTCCTGAAATACATGATGGACAGCCTCAAGCCCGGCGGACGCGCCGGCATCGTGGTGCCGGAGGGCGTGCTGTTCGGCAGCACGGGCGCGCACAAGGAACTGCGCCGGCTTCTGCTGGAGACCTGTCGCCTGGACGCCGTGCTGAGCCTGCCCGGCGGGGTGTTCCAGCCCTATTCCGGGGTGAAGACGTCGGTGCTGATCTTCACCAAGGGGGCGCGCACGGAACGGGTGCTGTTCCTGCACGCGGACGCGGACGGCTACAAGCTGGACGCGAACCACGACACGCCGATCGAGGCGGACGATCTGCCCGGGCTGGTGGCGGCGTTCCAGGATCGTGACGAAGGCTGGGCGCGCTGGCGTGCGCGCGACGAAGCGGCGCCGTGGCCGGAGAAATGGTGGTTCGCCGAGGCCGAGGCGCTGCGCGGCGCGGACAACAATCTGTCGGCGAGCCGCTGGCGGCCGCAGGCGCACGAGCAGGTGGAACACCGCGACCCGCTGGAACTGCTGGACGAGTTGAAGGCGATCGAGACGGAGATCGCCGAGGAGATCGATGCGTTGATGGACCGGCTGCGGGAGGGCGCGACGTGAGCCGGTGGCCGATGGTGCCGCTGGCGGAAGTCTGCACCATCAATCCACGTCGTGAGCGAGACGGTCGCCTGGCAGCCGAAGCGCCGGTTGGATTTGTGCCGATGGCTGCCGTGGATGAAGCCGATGGTGCCATCCGTCACGTTGAGGTACGGCCTTATGCGGCAGTCGCAAAGGGCTTTACACCGTTCCGACCGCAAGACGTCATTTTCGCGAAGATCACGCCTTGCATGGAGAACGGAAAGTCCGCGCTGGTTTGCGATATGCCGAGCGGCCTCGGTTTTGGCTCGACAGAGTTTCATGTCTTGCGTGCGGGTGAACGTGTGCTTCCCGAGCTTGTTCATCGGTGGGTCCGCCGCGACCAGTTTCGGAGCGAGGCCAGAACATACTTCAAGGGCACGGCGGGCCAGCAGAGAGTCCCGGTAGATTTTTTCGCGCGTGCCTTGATTCCCATCCCGCCCCTCGACGAACAGCGGCGGATCGTTGATCTGCTGAACCGAGCGGCGGGCATCCGGCGGCTGCGCGAGGCGGCGCTGAGCAAGGCCCGCGACACCATCCCTGCGCTGTTCCTGTCGATGTTCGGCGACCCCGCCACCAACCCCATGGGGTGGCCGATGGTGCGGCTTGGGGACGTTTCTGACGTGCAGGGCGGCTTGCAGGTCACAAGCCGTCGCGCGTCGTTGCCGGAGGAATGGCCGTATCTGCGGGTCGCGAATGTTCTACGCGATCATCTCGATCTTTCCGAAATTAAGATGATCCGCGTGACACCGGCAGAACGCCAGAGAGTGACGTTACAACGCGGCGACCTGCTTGTCGTGGAGGGGCACGGTAACCCTCTGGAGATTGGTCGTGTCGCGGTTTGGGACGGGTCAATCAGCATCTGTCTTCACCAGAACCATCTGATCCGAGTGCGGACAAGGACTGACAAGCTTCTTCCCGTCGTCGCTGCGGCCTATCTCAACAGCGAAGCAGGAAGACACGCGCTGCTGCGATCAGGGAAGACAACCTCAGGGCTCAATACCATTTCGACGTCGAACGTGAAGGCGGCACCAGTACCGCTCGCCCCCCTGCCGCGTCAACACGAGTTCGCCGCGCGTCTGGGCGACCTGCGCGCCATCATCACGCAACAGGAACGTGCGCTGGCGGCGGCGAAGGAGATGGAGGCCGCGTTGCTCCATCGCCTACTAAGCTAAGTCCCGTTGGCTCCCATCATGCCGGCCACACCCCGCTACATCGTGTTCGTTGACGAGAGCGGCGATCATGGTCTGACCAGCATCGATCCCAGCTACCCGATCTTCGTTCTCAACTTCTGCATTTTCGAGGTCGAGACCTACATCACGGCGGTCGTTCCGGCGATCCAGCGGCTGAAGTTCGCCTGGTTCGGTCATGACCTAGCAATCCTTCACGAGCACGACATCGTCAAGCAGAAGCCACCCTTCGCGTTCCTGCAGAATGCGGCGCGGCGCGCGCGGTTCATGGATGACCTCACCGCCTTGATGGAACAGGCACCGTTCACGTTGATCAGCGCCGTGATCGACAAGAGGCGCTTGGCATCGCGCTATGCGGCCCCCGAGAATCCGTACGAAATCGCGATGCGCTTCTGTCTGGAGCGACTGTGGACGCTTCTCCGCGAACAGAACGCGGCGGACAGCCCAACCCAGATCGTGTTCGAGAAGCGCGGCAAGCACGAGGATGCCGAGTTGGAACTCGCCTTCCGGCGGATTTGCGACCTCGGCGATTATCATGGGCGACCGATGGCGACGCTTCGGTTCCTGGCCGCCGACAAGAGAACGAACTCACCCGGCCTGCAACTCGCCGACCTGACGGCGCGGCCGGTCGGGCTCCATGTCCTGCGCCCTGTGCAACAGAACCGGGCTTACGACGTGATTGCAACGAAGTTTCGACGGGCACCGAACGGGCGCGTTGAAGGCTTCGGCCTGAAGATCTTCCCGTCCTGAAAAAGAACAGGGGCCCCAGGAGACCCCGGAACCCCCACTCCGACCAGGCACATCCCCCAGTCCGATTAGTCTCAAATGAGGGACGTTCGTTCGAATGTCAAGTTTGCGGCGCGGACCCGCATCTTCAGGCCGGGCGGGCGGATGAAGGCGTCGTCCACCCAGATCACGTCCAACGGGCGAAGCACGCGCTTCGCCTAGAGCCGCATGTGCGGTGCTGCCTCGCGCAGATATGCGACCAGATCGGCCTTGTTCGGTCCGTCGGCGATCATGTCCTCATAGGCCATGCGCCCGAGCTGCGCGGCCTGCCAGTCGGGGCCGTGCGTCGCCGTGGTGCGTTCGTTGAAGGTCATGCCGGCGGACTGCGCCAAGCCTTCCGCCAGCGCCTCGCGGTCCGTCGCGGACAGGGGCGAGAGGTCAGGCTCGGCGTTGCCTTCCAGGACCAGCCGGAACCCTTCCAGCCGCCACGGCATCCGATCGATGCCGAGTTCCGCAAGCCAGATCGCCTCACCCTTCGCCATCTCGTAGATTTCGAGCGGCACGGGGCCGAAGCGCATGGCCTGATATCGCGCGCCGAACACCGGGCGTCCATGCGCGTTCAGGTGCGCCTTGTCGGCGAAGTAGCAGGCTTTCAGGACGCCGTGCAGATCGATGCCCGGGCGTTGGGCGACCATGTGGTGCAGCGCGGCCAGCGCCTTGGCGGCGGCGAACCGGAAGCGGATCGGCTTGGGCGGCGGCGCGATGTGCATGGCGGGTCTCAGGGGAGGAATCCTACACGAACCGAGGGCGTCAGTCATGGCGGGCCGAGTTCGGGCAGGGGGAGCACGTGCTGGCGATGCGCGTGGGCGATCTGGTCGTGTGTCTGGATAGGATTGCGGCGCGTTGAAGGATCGCTGGAACCCCGCCGTGCAGAGGTGGGACCGCCGCGCGCGCGTGCGGGCAAGGGCCGTGGCGCTGGAACGGCGCGGCTTGGGAACGGGACCGCCGCGCGCGCGTGCGGGCAAGACCGAGATGACCAAAGTCCCGCTGCATGCCCCCGGGACCGCCGCGCGCGCGTGCGGGCAAGGGCGTGGTCGGCCAAGGTCGGCCAGCAGGGTCATGGGGCGCCCCGCGATGCGGTTATGGCGTCGCGTGGGGCTTGGCTGGCGGGCGCCGCATGACGACGAAGCCGGCGCGTTCGAGGTGATCGACCAGGACCTGAGCGGCGAGTTGGGCCGTGGAGTCGGAGGCGAGGCGGTGGGGCTTGCCGCTGCTGTTGAACCTGAGGGCGTAGGCGAGGGCTAAGACCAGGTCCTCGCGCGAGGTGGGGTGCAGCGGCGTCGGGTCGGGCTCCATGCGGTGACGCTAGCGGGGCGGATCGAACAAAACAAGAACTCGTGTCGGGCGGCACACCCCCGCCCTTGGGGGCGGGGGCAGGGGGTGGGGGGCTCCTTCGCGCAGCCCGTGCGGTTTTGTGTGCGCGCGGGCCGGAGGCCAGCGCCCGCACGGGCGGACCCGCCCGGAGCACCCGCCGGCCGCGGGCCGCGCGGAGCGCGGCCGTGCGGCGCGGGGACCGCGGCGCGCGAGCGGTTGGCGGGCGCAGCCCCGGGGCGGGCGCATCGCTGCGCACGCTCCGGGGTGCGAGGACGGGTGCGCGTGGGGCCCCGCGATAGGCGGGGGCGTGCGGTGCGCCGCGTGCCCCCGCCGTCAGCCGGGCGGCCGGGCGAAGCGGGCGGAGCCGTGCGCCAGCGCGGCGGAGCGGAGCGCAGCCCGGCCGCGGGGCGTTCGTGGGGCGGGCGCGGTGCGGAGGCGCTCGGCGCCGGAGCGCCGCGGGGGAAAGGGTGCCGGAGCGCGGCGAGCGGCAGCGGTGCCGGTGGAGGGGCATGCATGCGGCGTGACGGGGCGCAGCCCTGGCGCGACGCGTGCCGTCCCCGGAAGTGGCACGCCGTGCGGAGGCCTGCCGGTTGAAGCGCCCCCGCCCCTCGGGGGCGGGGGTCGGGGGGTGGGGCGCAAGCCCCCCTTCCGGGGCGGAAGGGGGGCGCGCGAGTGGGGGATGGTGGGAGACGCACGACGGCGGCTCGGGTGCGACGGGCTGAGCACCGGCCGCCCGGAGCGAGGACCGGAGCGCGCGGAGCGCGTGAGGACCGGAGCGAGGACGGACGGCGCGCAGGGCCGGCGCGGAGGCGAGACGGTGACGCGAGCGGGCAACAAGGGCCGGCGGAGTGCCGTTCTTGTGCTCGCGGGGTCCGCTAGGGGTCCGCGCCCCAAATGGTGCCTGTGGATAAGTCCGCTAAGTATTGGTGGGCGCACAAGGACTCGAACCTTGGACCCGCTGATTAAGAGTCAGCTGCTCTACCAACTGAGCTATGCGCCCGCCCAAGGCGCGCGCCTATAGCAAAGGCCCCCCAGCCTGTCGACCCCGACACTCACCCGTCCGACTGCTCGCCCTCGATCTCCACCGCCCGGTGCACGTGCACGCTCATCAGCACGCCGAAGCCGATCAGCGCCGTCAGCATCGCTGAGCCGCCATGGCTGATCAGCGGCAGCGGCACGCCGCCCACCGGGATCATCCCCATGACCATCGCGATGTTGACGAACACGTAGAGCGAGAAGTTCACCGTGATCCCGGCTGCCACCAGCCGGCCGAACTGGTGCCGGCAGGCCAGCGCGATCGCGAGCCCATAGAGCACCACCAGCAGGTTCAGCGCCATCACCGAGGCCGCGCCGGCAAAGCCCCACTCCTCGGCCAGCATGGTGAAGATGAAGTCGGTCTGCTTCTCGGGCAGGAAGTTCAGCTGGCTCTGCGTGCCCTGAAGGAAGCCGCGGCCAAGCATCCCGCCCGAGCCGAGCGCGATCTTCGACTGGATCACATGATACCCCGCGCCCAGCGGGTCGCTCTCGGGGTCGAGGAAGGTGAGGATACGCTGGCGCTGGTAGTCGTGCAGCCGCTCATAGGCGATCGGCGCCGCGGCCGCGACCAGCCCGATCACACCGGCGAACTTCCACCAGCGCACGCCGGCTGCGAAGAACACCGCCCCGCCCACGACCAGGGTGATCACGGCGTTGCCGAGGTTCGGCTGCTTGAGGATCAGTCCGACCGGGATCGCGATCGCGACCAGCGGCGGGATCAGGAACAGCGGGTTGCCGACGCGTTCCAGGCTCGCGCGGTGGAACCAGCGCGCGAGCGCGATCACCAGCAGGATCTTCATGAGTTCCGAGGGCTGGAGCTGGAACCCGCCGACGTCGAGCCAACGCTGCGCCCCCTTCCCCACCGCGCCGTGCAGCGCGACCAGCACCAGCAGCCCGACCCCCACGAGGTAGAGCGGCCAGGCGAAGCGCAGGATGATGCGGACATCGACCATCGCGATGCCGAGCATCATCAGCACGCCGAAGCCGAAGCGGAGCCCGTGACGGAACGCCCAGGGCTCGGGGCTGCCGCCGGCGGCGGAGTACAGCATCGCGTAGCCGACCCCGGCCATCAGACCGAGCAGCAGCACGAAGGTCCAGCTCACCGAGCCGAGCTTCTCGGCGAGCGTCATGCCGCGTTCGCGGGTGAGCCGCCGCTCCATCATCGCTCGCGCGCCGCGGCTGCGGCGATCTGCAGCGAAGGCTCGGGAGCGGTGTCACGCCGGGCCGGATCGCGCAACAGCGTCTCGGTGAGGATGTCGCGCGCCACGGGCGCGGCCGCGGATGAACCGCCGCCGCCATGCTCGATGATCACCGCGCAGGCATAGACCGGGTTCTCGGTCGGCGCGAAGCCGACGAACAGCGCGTGGTGACGCCACTCGTAGGGGAGGTCCTCCTGGCGGCGGAGCCCGCGCTCGCGCTCGGCCATGGTGATGCGCCGCACCTGGGTGGTGCCGGTCTTGCCGCCCATCTGCGCTCCGGCCTCGGCCGGCAGACGACTGGCCCAGGCCGTACCGCCGCGCTCGTTCACCACGCCGGCCATCGCCTCGCGCATCAGCTTCAGATGCGCCTCGGGAATGCCGATCAGCGGCCAGTCGTCGGGCCTTGCGCCGCGCACCAGCTGGCCGCCCACCGCCCGCGTCAGGTGCGGTTCGATCGCCCGCCCGCCGTTCACCAGCCGCGCTGTCATCACCGCGAGCTGGAGCGGCGTGGTCTGGGTGAAGCCCTGGCCGATGCCGTGCACCAGCGTCTCGCCCTGCTGCCAGGCGACACCCTGGGTCGCGCGCTTCCAGCCCCGCGTCGGCACCAGTCCGGAACGCGCGCCGGGCAGCTCGATCGCCGGCTCGACGCCGAGGCCGAACCGGTTCGACATCGCCGCGATCCGGTCGATCCCGGCGCGCTTGGCGACCTCGTAGAAGTAGCAGTCGCAGGATTGCTTGACCGCCTCGCGCATCTCGATCCAGCCATGCCCGCCGCGCCGCCAGCAGTGGAACTTGGCGTCGCCGAGCTGGGTCAGGCCGCCGCAGAAGATGCGCTCGCCCGGTGTGACCACGCGCGCGTCGAGCCCGGCCAGCGCCACCAGCATCTTGAAGGTCGAACCGGGCGCATAGAGCCCAGCGACCGCCTTGTTGATCAGCGGCGCGCGGCGGTTGGTGGTCCAGTCGCGCCACTGCGCCGCCGACACGCCGCTGTCGAACAGCGAGGGGTCGAAGGAGGGCGAGGAGACCATCGCCATCACCTCGCCGTTGCGCGCGTCCAGCACCACGGCCGCGGCGCTGTGCTCGGCGATCCGCGCGGCGGCCATCTGCTGCAGCCCGGCATCGAGCGTGGTGGTGACGTCCTGGCCGGCGGTGCCCTCCTCGCGGGCGAGCTCGCGGATCACCCGGCCGACCACGTTCACCTCAAGCTGTACCGAGCCCGCCCGGCCGCGCAGCGCCCGGTCATGCGCGCGCTCCAGCCCCGCGCGCCCGACCCGGATGCCGGGCAGCTCCAGCATCGGGTCGCCGTCCAGGTCCGCCTCGGCCGGCGGGGCGACGTAGCCGATCACATGGGCGAACGCCTCGCCGCCGGGGTAGATCCGGCTCTGGCCGACATCGGTCAGGATGCCCGGCAGATCGGGCGCGTTCACCTCGAGCCGCGCCATCTCGTCCCAGTCGAGGTAGTCGCGCACCACCACCGGGACGAAGCGGCGACGGCGGCGGAGCTCGCGCTCGACCCGCGCCCGGTCAGCCTCGGTCAGCGGCACGATCTCGGAGAAGGTGGCGAGTGTGGCGCCGACATCGTCGGTCCGCTCGGCCACCAGCATGGCGCGCCAGTTCTGCCGGTTGGCCGCGATCGGCTCGCCGAACCGGTCGGTCAGCCGCCCGCGCGGTGGCGGGATCAGCCGCACGCTGATCCGGTTCTCCTCGGCGAGCGTGCGGAAGCGCTCCCCCTCGACCACCTGGAGCTGGTAGAGCCGGGCGCCGAGTGCCCCCATCACAGCGATCTTGGCCGCACCGATCAACAGCACACGGCGGGTGAAGACCGCCCGCTTGCCCTGCTCGCGACGCATCGCCGCCGCCTCAGCCCGCCGCCGCGAGGCTGCGCTCGACCCGGACGAACAGCCAGGAGAGCGCGGGGTAGACGGCGACCGTGAGGGCCAACTCGTAGAGCGCGGGCTCGGCCGGCAGCAGCCGGAACGCCAACAGGGTACGGAATCCCCAGCCGAGCCCGAGCACAGCCGCGGCGAGCAGCGCGAACACGACCCAGACCAGCAGGAAGGTCTGACGCGTCAGCACGCGCCGCTGGGTCAGCACGGCGGCGTGCAGCAGCAGCAGCAGCAGCGGGTTGAGCCCGAGCGGCGCGGCGGTCAGCAGGTCTGACAGCACGCCGATCCCGAACACCGCGAGCGGCGACATCAGGCCCGGACGATAGAGCGTCCAGAAGAACACGGCCGCGAGGGCGGGCACCGGCATCACCCCGTGCTGCGCCGGCAACCCAACGGGAACCCCCATCGCCAGCACGAGCACGACCGTGAGTGCGGCCGGGGCAAGATCGCGCGAGACCTGGTCGAGACGTTGCCAGAAGCCGCGTGGCCGTGGCGGACGGGCAATCGGGCTAGCCACCGCGGCGTCGCCCTGGACGTTCGGGCCGTGTCACCTGCTCGGGCGGCAGGATGCCGGTGAGCCCGAACTCGTGCAGCCGGACATACTCGAGCCGGTCGAGATCGGCGAACAGCTCGACCTCCAGTACCCCGCCGCGGCCCTCGTGCACGATCCCGACCGGCAGCCCGGCCGGAAACGCACCGGCCTCGGAGGAGGTGACAATCCGCTCCCCGGGAACGGGCACCTCGCCGTCCGTCCAGTGCTGGAGGCGGGGCCGCGGCGCATTGGTGCCCGCGAGGATCGCACGGGTGCGGGTGCGCTCCACCTGCACGGGGATGCGCGAGTTGATGTCTGTGACCAGCAGCAGCCGCGCCGAGCGCCCACCGACCTCGGTGATCCGCCCGACCAGGCCGGCGCGATCCAGCGCGACCTGCCCCTTGCGCACGGTATGCTGCGGCCCGACCGCGAGCAGGGCCGAGCGGGCATAGGCGCCGCCCAGATCAGCCACCACGCGGACGGTCGTGAACTGCGGCGTCGGCTCTGCCGGGGCGCGCAGCACCTCGCGGAGGGCCAAGTTCTCGGCCTCGAGCGCGAGGGCAACGTCGCGCCAGCGCCGGAGCCGCTCGTTCTCCTCGCGCAGCCGGGTGTTGTCGCTGTGCAGATAGACCAGATTGCGGAGCCCGGTGGCGGCGTCGCGCACCGTGCCGATGGGCCGGGCCAGCACGCCGTAGACCGGCACCATCAGGTCGGCGAGCGCGGCGCGCGCGCGCTCGGCCAGCACGGTGTCGGCCTTGCCGAGCAGCATCAGCCCGAAGCTCGCCGCGATCAGCAGCGGCAGCACCAGCCGCGCGATCGCCTGGCGCAGCGGCACGCTGAGACGGATCACCGGAGCATCACCTCTCGCCTGGCCGTTTCCCTGCCCTGCCGTCCCGGAGCCGGCGCTGTCATGACCGACTCCAGCCTACCGGAGAATGCTGAAGACTCAGTACATCGACGACAGCACGTTGCGCAGCTTCTTCATCTCCTCGAGCGCGCGGCCGGTGCCGAGCGCCACGCAGGAGAGCGCGTCCTCGGCGACCAGCACCGGCAGCCCGGTCGCCATCCGCAGCACGGCGTCGAGGCGGTGCAGCAGCGCGCCGCCACCAGTCAGCACGATGCCCTTGTCGACGATGTCGGCGGCGAGCTCGGGCGGGGTGTTCTCGAGCGCCACCTTCACCGCCTCGACGATCGCGCTGACCGGCTCGGAGAGGCTCTCGCTGATCTGGCGCTGGCTGACCACGACCTCGCGCGGCACGCCGTTCATCAGGTCGCGCCCCTTCACCTCGCGCAGCGGGCCGTCGTCCATGTCCTCGGGCGGGCAGGCCGCGCCGATCTCGATCTTGATCCGCTCGGCCGAGGACTCGCCGATCAGCAGGTTATGGTTGCGGCGGATGTAGGAGATGATGGCCTCGTCCATCTTGTCCCCGCCCACGCGCACCGAGCGGGAATAGACGATGCCGCCGAGCGAGATCACCGCCACCTCGGTGGTGCCGCCGCCGATATCCACGACCATCGAGCCCGAGGGCTCGGTCACCGGCAGCCCGGCGCCGATCGCGGCGGCCATCGGCTCCTCGATCAGATAGACGCGCCGCGCGCCGGCCGACTCGGCGCTCTCCTGGATCGCACGCCGCTCGACCGCGGTGGAGCCGGACGGGACGCAGACGATGATCATCGGCGAGGCGAAGCTGCGCCGGTTGTGCACCTTGCGGATGAAGTGCTTGATCATCTCCTCGGCGACCTCGAAATCGGCGATCACGCCGTCGCGCAGCGGCCGGATCGCCTGGATGTTGCCAGGGGTGCGGCCGAGCATCTGCTTGGCTTCCTCGCCGACCGCGAGCACCTGCTTGCGCCCGCGCACATCGACGATCGCGACCACCGAGGGCTCGTCGAGCACGATCCCCCGTCCCTTCACGTAGACCAGCGTATTGGCCGTCCCGAGATCGATCGCCATGTCGGCGGACAGCATCCCGAGCAGTCGCGACAGCATCGATGGAGTGACCTTCCTGTAGGACCCCGACGGTCCGTTGACCTTTGCGTGCGGTGGGATGGGGGGCCGACCGGGCGCATCGGTTTACGGCGGCGACGGGGAGCGCTCAACCGCTGAATTGACCGGGTGGCTCCCGCGCGAAAATCGCAGGGAACGAGATAGGCCGAACAGCGTTAACGGATCAGTGCCTTGCAATCGAGGAGACAGAGCGATGCGTTCGATCACCCTTGCTGCCGCCGCCGTCGCGATGCGTGCGGCGGGCGGCGCCGCGGTCGGCGGCCTGACCGGCGGGAGCATGCTGGGCGGCGCGGTGCTCGGCGGTGCCGCGGGTGCCGCGGCCGGTGCGCTGACCTCGCCGCGCGATGTGAACCTGGGCCGGCCGGCCTGGCGCTGAACCCCCGGGGCGGGTGACCGCCCCTCCCTCGAACGGGGTGCGACCGATGCATGGTCGCACCCCGTTTTCGCGTCCGCGTGGCGGAAGGCCCGCACGTGGCGCAGCCGCCGCCCGGCGCCGCGCGAGAGGGCACGGAAGACCGTACGATCCGACGCCGATCCTACGATCCGACGCCGATCCGGCGCGCCCAGACAGCTCTTGGTTAGACTGAGTGTTTCCAAGTCAATGGAATATACGCGAAATCCTAGAGGTCGGCTGAGCCGTGTCGCTGCCGGTCCCCGCCCAGCAGTAGGGCCGGCCCGCGGCGGCGGACCGGCTCCCATTCTTTTTTGTGCAGTGGCCTGCCTCCCCGTTCCGCTCGCTGCCGGGCGCAGCGAACGGAACTGTCAGACCTCCAGGCGCCCGATGGCGCTCGGCCCTGCCGTCACGCCCCGGTGACCTGCACCAGCAGCGACACCAGGAACAGCACCAGGAAGACCGCGAACAGCACCTTGGCGATGCCGGCTGCGGTCGAGGCCACGCCGCCGAAGCCGAGGACGCCGGCGATCAGGGCGACGACGAGAAAGATCAGGGTCCAGGTCAGCATGAGCGGCTCCTTTCGTTGTCTCCCTTCAACGTGAAAGCGGGGACCGGGTTTCCCCGGCCCCCGCCTCCAGGCCGACGTCAGGCGCGCATCAGAGCCGGTCGCGCCACTCCTGCACCTGGCGCTCGGCCTCCTCGCGGGCGATGCCGTAGCGCTCCTGGATCCTGCCGACGAGCTGGTCCTGCCGGCCTTCGATGACCGCGAGGTCGTCGTCGGTCAGCTTGCCCCACTGCACCTTGGCCTTGCCGACCAGCTGTTTCCAGTTGCCGGCGATCATGTCCTTGTTCATCGCGGACTCCTTCCGATGGACTTCCGTCGAGAGCCGTGGGTGCGGCCCCCGAACGACAACGGCACCTGGGGGAAGGAGTTCCCGGCCGCGCTCAGCTGAGCCGCAGCCCACCGGTCACGGCCTGGTAGGTCGCGATCGCGAGCGTCATCGGGTCGAACGGCTTGGTGACCACGAACGCCGGCTCGACCGCCTCGCCGGTGAGCAGCCGTTCCGGATAGGCCGTGACGAAGATCACCGGCACCGTCATCTCGCGCAGGATCTCGGCGACCGCCGACTTGCCGTCCCCGCCCATGCCGAGATTGATGTCGGCCAGGATCAGCGTGGGGTTGAGGCTGCGCGCGAGCGCGACCGCCTCCGCCTGGGTCGCGGCGATGCCGGCCACGCGATGGCCACAAGCGGCCACTAGTTGGCCGAGATCCATGGCGATGATCGGCTCATCCTCGACAATCAGGACATCGGCGCGCGCGCCCTCGCGCAGCCGCTCGCGCGCGGCCGCTGCCTTTGCAGCGACCTCGTCGCCGGTGCGGCCGAGCACGAGGCCGGCGGCCTCGTGGCCGAGCCCCTCGAGCGCGGTCAACAGCAGCACCTGCCGCTCGACGACGCTCAGGCCGCCTGGCTCGCCGGCCGCATCCTTCACCTGGGCCGAGACCGCGCGATACAGCGCGAGCATCACTGTCGGCCCGTCGCCCGGGGGCGGCGATTCGCGAAGCGCCATCAGGGCCTCGCGGACCAGTGCGTCCCCCGCCTCCTGGTTGCCGGCGAGCGCCCGCGCATACCGCCGTGCCCGCGGCAGCGCCCGGAGCAGAGCTTCGTTCATGGCGGTCCTCCGATCGTGGAGCTCCCTCTCTCACGCAGCGCCCCGAAGCGGCAAGCGGGGGCGCGGATGAACGACGAAACGCCGGAGGCGGCGTTCCGGACGGAGTTGATCGGGCTGCTGCCGCAGCTCCGCGCCTTCGCCCGGTTCCTCGCCCGCGACCCCGCGGCGGCGGACGATCTGGTGCAGGAGGCGACGCTCCGCGCGCTCTCGGCCTGGCGCCAATACCAGCCCGGCACCAACCTTCGCGCCTGGCTGTTCACCATCCAGCGCAACCTGTTCCGCCAGGGGCTGCGGCGACAGCGGACCACCGACGAGATGCCGGCGGAGCATGGCACGCCGCCCGGCCAGGAGGCCCACATGGCGATGGGCGAGCTCGACCGGGCGCTGCGACGCCTGCCGCCGTCCCAGCGCGAGGCGATCCTGCTCGTCGGCGCGCAGGGGTTCTCGTACGAGGACGCAGCGATGATCTGCGGTACCGCCACCGGCACCATGAAGGCCCGCGTCAGCCGGGCCCGCACGGCGCTGGCAGCGATGCTCGGCAGGCCGGACGGGTCGATCACGAACGCGTGACCCCGTGGCCCCGAGGCTCAGCCTCGGGCGCGCACCAGCGAGGCGCCTGCCACCACAGCGCCGGCGACCAGCATGGCCGCCCCGCCGATGATCGACCACTCGGTCCGCTCCGAGCGACGGCCGGTGAGCGCCTCGGTGATCTGCTCGGCCGGGGCATCCGTAGCATTCAGGCCCATGACCAGCAGCATCGCGCCGGCAACGGCCAGGGCCAGTCCAATGGCGAGCGACATCCGCATCGTGGTTCTCCCTTCGCGTCTCGCGAAACCGTTACCTCCGATCAACGCGGATTTGGCGACAGGGTTCCCGCCAGACACGAAAACCTGGGGGCGATCGGACGTTCTGCTGCAACCTTTTGCGCGAATTCGGCGTTGCTCGGTCATCGGAAACGGCTGGAGGACCGACAACGTGCCCGACTCGTTCCATGACGATCTGATCGCGCTGCTGCCGAAGCTCCGGGTCCAGGCGCTCGCCCTGACACGCAACCGGGCCGCGGCCGAAGACCTCGTCCAGGACACGATCGTGAACGCGCTCGCCGCACGCGCGCAGTTCCGTCCCGGCACCAACCTCGCCGCCTGGCTGCACAGGATCCTGCGCAACCGCTTCATCAGCGACGTCCGCAAGCATCGCCCGAAGGTCGCCATCGAGGATGCACCGGTGGAAGCGCTCGCCTGCGCGGCCGATCCGGCCGACCGTCTGGTCGCCAAGGAGCTGGGCCGGGCGCTCGACCTGCTCCCCGCCGATCAGCGTGAGACCCTGCTGCTGGTGACGCTGCACGGCCTGTCCTGCGAGGAGGTGGCCGAGATCACCGACTGCGCGGTCGGCACGGTGAAGAGCCGGGTGTTCCGAGCCCGCGCCACGCTCCAGCGCGCGCTGCTCGGCGAGACCGCGCCCGAGGCGGCCCCGCATGCGGCCGTCGGACGCCGCGAAACTGGCCTCAAGGCGCCCCGCGCGGTATCCTCCTCCCCGTCGGGCGATTGCGCGAGGGTGTCCTGCGCGGCCGCAGGCACCGCTTGAGGGGCGATGAGCGACACGCCGAAACGCACGATGCCGGCTGATGGTGGACATGGCCCTCTGCGCCGCCGCGGTGGCAAGGGACAGGCGGACGTGACGGACGCGTTCGATACCTGGCTCGACCGCCAGCTGCACCAGATGTTCGATCGTGTCGCCAAGGAACCGATCCCCGAGGACCTGCTGCGGCTGATCGAGGGTGACAGGCGCAAGCAGGAGCGCTGAGGCGCCGCCCGATCTGCCGGTCGCACCGGCGGGTGCCGGTGCGCGAGCCGGATATCTGCCGTCGCTCGCGCGCCTGCTCGCATCGGTCCGTGCGCGGCTGATCGGGCTGATCCTCATCGGCGCCATTCCGGTCGCGGTGCTGGTGGGCCAGAGCGCGGTCGACCTCTACCGGGAGGCCCGGCACACAGCCCGGGAGCGTGTGGCCCTGGTGCGCGAGGCCGCGGTGGCGCGCCACCAGGTGGTGATCGAGGGCGCCGAGCAGATCCTGGCCGCGCTCGCCCGCAACGATGCCGTCATTGCCGGCGACCCGGATTCCTGCGACCGGGCGCTGATCGAGGTGCTGAGTCTCCAGGGCGGACGCTACAGCAACATCTGGGTGGTCGACGGGGCAGGGCGGACACGCTGCAGCGCCGTGCCCGCGCCGCGCGGGGATTCCTACTCCGAGGCCGCCTGGTTCAAGGACGCGGTCCAGAAGAACCGCTTCGTGCTGAGCGAACTTCAGGTCGGGCCGATCACGCAGCGCAACATCATCGCGGCCGCCCTGCCGGTCCGGCGTGAGCGTGATCTCGTCGCCGTCGTCGGGCTCGGGCTGTCGCTCGACCATCTGGTGCTCCAGACCCGCCCAGCCGCGCGCGCGGATACGGCGATGTGGCTCATGGACGATGGCGGGCGCAGCTTTCCGCTGACGGACAACGCGACCGAGGAGACGCTGCCTGTGCTGCCCGCCTGGGCGGCGTTGCGTCGCGGCACAGCCACCCAGGTCGATGCCTTGAGCGTCGGCGGCAAACCCTACGCCTACGCGGCGATGTCGCTCGGTGACGATCTGCGGCTGGTGGTGGGCCTCGCCTCGGCGACCTATGAGGCGGCTGCGCGCCGTGCCGTCATCCGGCGCATGGTCGAGCTCGGCGTGCTGCTTGCGGCCTGCCTCGGCGCGGTGGCGATCGGGGCGCATATGAGCGTGATCCGCCCGTTGCGCGAGGTCAGCACGCGGGTCACCGCGTGGCGGCGCAAGGGCGGCCAGTTCGATCCCGGACCGTTACGCGGCACGCCGGTCGAGGTGCGCGCCCTCGGCCAGGCAGTCGCCGAGGCGTCGCTAGCGCTCGGCCGGCGCGAGGAGGAACTGCGCGCGGCCCTCGCCGCGCGTGACCTGCTGATGGCCGAGATCCATCACCGCGTGAAGAACAACCTTCAGATCGTCGCGAGCCTGCTCAATCTCCAGGCCGGCCGGGTCCGCACCGCCGAGGCGCGCACGGCCTTCAGCTCCGCACGCGACCGGGTGCGGGCGCTCGCGACGCTGCATCGGCACCTCTACACCCACAGCGACTTCGAGACGATCGCGCTCGGCACCTTCCTCGACGAGCTGTGCGGGCAGCTGTTCGAGGCGCTTGGCGAGACGCCGGGCGAGCGGATCACGCTGAAGGTCTCCGCCCCAGACATCACGCTGAGTTCCGACGAGGCGGTGCCGCTGGCGCTGATCATCACCGAGGCGGTGACGAACGCGTTGAAGTATGCCTTCCCCGGCGCGGACCGGGGCAGTGTCTCGGTCATGGTCAGCCAGGACGGCGAGACGCTGACGCTCGTGATCCGCGACGACGGGATCGGCATCGCCGCGTCACAGCAGGCCGAGCCCGCCGAGCTGGGCGGCGGGCTCGGGACGATGCTCATCGAAGGGTTCGCGCGCCAGCTCGGAGCGACGCTCACGACCGACAGCGGCGCGACCGGCACCGAGCTGCGGCTCACCATGCCGATCCGCCGCCGCGGCCAGGCGGCGCGGGCGGATCAGGCCGCCGCGGCGGCGGCCTGATCCGGCCCGGCGTCACGCGGCCGGTGCCGCCGGCGCGGTGCGGAGACGCTTCACCATCAGCTTGTTGAGCGCGTGGATATAGGCGCGCGCCGAGGCCACCAGCGTGTCGGTGTCCGCCCCCTGCCCGTCCACCAGCTTGCCCTTCTCCTCGAGCCGCACCGTCACCTTCGCCTGGGCATCCGTGCCCTCGGTCACCGCGTGCACCTGATAGAGCTTCAGCTCGGCCTCGTGCGGGAACAGCATGCGGATCGCCTTGAAGGTCGCGTCCACCGGACCGTCGCCGGCCGACTCCGCGCTCTGCACCTCGCCGTCGATGTCGAGTTCCAGCACCGCGCGCTGCGGCCCCTTCGAGCCGGCATGCACGTCGAGCGAGACGAACCGGACATGGTCGTGCGCGCGCACCACCTCGTCATCGACCAGGGCGACGATATCCTCGTCGAACACCACCTTCTTCGCATCCGCCAGCCGCTTGAAGCGTTGGAACGCGTCGTTCAGCGCGTTGTCGCCGATGTCGCCGTAGCCGAGCTGCTTCAGCTTGTCGCGGAACGCCGCACGGCCCGAATGCTTGCCGAGCACCAGGCTTGACTTGGCCCAGCCCACGCTCTCCGGCGTCATGATCTCGTAGGTGCCGGCGTGCTTCAGCATCCCGTCCTGGTGGATGCCGGCCTCGTGGGCGAAGGCATTGCGGCCGACGATCGCCTTGTTGGGCTGCACATCGAAGCCGGTGATGGTGGCGAGCAGCTTGGAGGAGCGCACGATGTTGCGCGTGACGATGCTCGTGTCGGCCTTCAGCGTGTCATTGCGCGTCTTCAGCGCCATAGCGATCTCCTCCAGCGCGGCATTGCCCGCGCGCTCGCCGATGCCGTTGATGGTGCACTCGACCTGGCGCACGCCGGCCTGGATCGCGGCCAGCGTGTTGGCGACCGCAAGCCCGAGATCGTTGTGGCAATGCGCCGAGAAGATGATCTTCTCGGTCCCCGGCACGCGCTCGCGCAGCATGGTGAAGATCGCGGCGAACTCCTCCGGCACCGCATAGCCCACGGTGTCGGGGATGTTGATCGTCGTCGCCCCTGCCTTGATCGCCGCCTCCACACAGCGGCAGAGGAAGTCGGGCTCGGTGCGGCTGCCGTCCTCGGCCGACCACTCGACATCGTCGGTGAACTGGCGCGCGAAGGTGACGCTGTCGCTCACCGCTTGAAGCACGGCGTCAGGCTCCATCTGGAGCTTGAACTTCATGTGCAAGGGCGAGGTGCTGATGAAGGTGTGGATGCGCTTGCGCCGCGCCGGCTTCAGCGCGTCGGCGGCCGCCTGGATGTCGGCCCGGCCCGAGCGGGCGAGGCTGCACACCACCGTGCCTTGCAGCTTCCCGGCGATCGCCTGGACCGAGGCGAAGTCGCCCGGGGAGGCGATCGCGAAGCCGGCCTCGATCACGTCGACGCCGAGGTCCTCCAGCGCCTCGGCCATGCGCAGCTTCTCCTCGAGGTTCATGCTGAACCCGGGGGACTGCTCGCCGTCGCGCAGCGTGGTGTCGAACACGATGATCCGGTCGGGCGAGATCTCGCCGAACGACGGATGGGTGATGGTGGTCATGGTCTGCTCCTGAATTCGTGTACGCGACTTGCCTCGGGGTCTCCCCTGAGCGGTGCTTCTGCGCTGTCAGCGCGAAGGCGTCACGCCCAGGGGCGGGTAAGTCGAAGGAGCAGCGGAAGGAGGGCGCGCGCGCCGAAGCCCGCGCGGGGCGCGGTGCGTGCGGAGAGGACGCGGGCCGGTTGCATCAGCACGACAATATCCACAGCGAGCGCCGCCTGTCCAGCGGGGCGGGGCTGTGCCACCGCCCGCTGCCGCTCACGCCCTGAACGGCGCGAGGAACCTGAACGGCGACGGCTCCTTCGTGATGTCGGTCATCACCTCGATCAGGCAGGGCGCGTTCGCTGCCAGCGCCTCGCGCAGGGCATCGCGCAATCCGGTGGCATCGGTCACCCGCCAGGACCGTACGCCGAAGGCCCTGGCATAGGTCTGGAAGTCGGGGTTGGTCAGCTCCGCGCCGCAATGGCGGCCGTCATACAGCCGGCGCTGATCGCGGAGCACATTGCCGTAGGATTCGTTGTTGAACAGCACCGTCACCAGGTTGATGCCGTAGCGCGCGGCGGTCGCCAGATCCGATCCGCCGAACAGGAAGCCGCCATCGCCGGTCACCGCCACCACGGCGCGGTCGGGATGCGCGACCTTGACGCCGAGCGCGGTGGGAAAGCCGGCG